>DASRES010000085.1 GCA_035651955.1 Acidimicrobiia bacterium | reverse complement strand
TCCGCTCGTGCTTCGCGATGACCGAGCCGTTCGTCGCCAGCTCCGACGCGACGAACATCCAGAGCCGCATCGAGCGCGACGGCGACCACTACGTCGTGAACGCGCACAAGTGGTGGACGAGCGGCGCGGCGTCGAAGCGGTGCAAGTTCGCGATCCTCATGGGCGTCTCGAACCCAGACGCCGACCCGTACCACCGCCATTCGATGATCCTCGTGCCGCTCGACGCGCCCGGCGTCACGATCGTGCGCACGCTGCCCGTCTTCGGGCACGACGCCGGCGGCGGCCACTGCGAGACGCTCTACGAGAACGTGCGCCTCCCCGCGTCCAACATCCTGGGCGAGGAGGGGGGCGGGTTCGCGATCGCGCAGGCCCGTCTCGGTCCCGGTCGCATCCACCACTGCATGCGCGCCATCGGCATGGCCGAGCGCGCGCTGGAGCTGATGTGCGAGCGCGCGCAGCTGCGCACGCCGTTCGGCAAGCCGCTCGCGGAGCAGGGCGTCGTGCAGGACCGCGTCGCAGAGTCGCGCATCGAGATCGAGCAGGCCCGGCTCCTGACGATGAAGGCCGCGTGGCTGATGGACGCCGTCGGCAACAAGGGCGCGCGTTTCGAGATCGCCGCGATCAAGGTCGTCGCGGCGCGCGTCGCGACGAACGTCATCGACCGCGCCATCCAGCTGTTCGGCGGCGCGGGCGTGTCCGACGACTGGCCGCTGGCCGCGATGTACACGCATGCACGCACGCTGCACCTCGTCGACGGCCCCGACGAGGTGCACAAGCAGCAGATCGCCCGCCGCGAGCTGCGCAAGTACGAGTGGGTGCGCGGGTGACCCCCTCCCGTCCATGCGTCGCTGAACGTCGTGATACGACGAGGAGCGACGCATGGACGTCACGGCGGTGAAGGTCCGGGTCGGGTTCGGGCTTGGCGTGGCGGCCGAGCTCGACGGCCGGGGGTTCGCCGATCTCGTCGACGCGCTCGAGGACCTCGGGTTCGACTCGCTGTGGCTCTCGGAGCGCGCGACCGGGCCGTCGCCCGACCCGCTGGTCGCGCTCGCCGTCGCGGCCGGCCGGACGCGCCGCATGAAGCTCGGCACGAGCGTGCAGGTGCTGCCCGGTCGCAACCCGGTGCTGCTCGCGAAGTCGTGGGCCAGCCTCGACCGGCTCTCGGGTGGACGGGCGCTGCCGGCGTTCGGGCTCGGCGTCGTCAGCCCGGTCGAGCAGCAGGCGTTCGGCGTGACGCGCGAGGAGCGCGCGCCGTGGTTCGACGAGGCGCTCCCGTTGTTGCGCCGGCTCTGGACCGAGGACCACGTCGACCACGACGGCGCGCGGTTCCACTACCGCGACGTCACCGTCCTCCCGAAGCCCGTGCAGCAACCGCTCGACGTGTGGCTCGGCGGCCGCGCGCCGAGCGAGCTGCGCCGCGTCGGCCGTCTCGCGGACGGGTGGCTCCCGAGCTTCTGCGTACCGGTCGACGTCGCGCAGGGCCGCGAGACGGTCATCACCGCGGCGGGCGAAGTGGGGCGCGCGATCGACACCGAGCACTGGGGCGCACTCGTCGCGTACGCGCACGGCGAGCTGCCGGACCAGCTCGTGGCGGCACTCGCGTCGCGGCTACCGGGCGTCGACCCGCGGCGCGTCATCCCCGTCGGTCACGACGCACTCCGCGCCCGGCTCGAGGAATTCCTCGCGGTCGGGTTCTCGAAGCTCGTGCCGGTGCCACTCGGTGCGCCGCATGTCTCCTGGCCCGACGAGCTCGCCGCGCTCGCCGACGCGACCCTCGACCTCCAGACCTGACGCGTCCGCGAGCCACGCACCCCGGGCTTCTGTGAAGCGTGAGGGCGCGGTCAGGCCACGAGGTCGTGCTCGCCGACCGGACCGACCCGCAGACCGCGCGCACCGAGCTCGTCGGCGAGCAACGGGAGCGCGCCGACGGTCGCATGCCACGAGCCGGGTGACGACGTGCAGTCGGAGTCGTGCAGCAGCACGGTGCCGCCGGCGACGTGACCGCGCAGCACGTCGTGCACGACGGTCTCGGGCGTCGCCTCGGGTCGCCAGTCGCGTCCCCACGACGTCCACAGCACGGTGTGGAGATTCAGGCGGCGTGCGCCGCGCAGCGCACCCGCGGACAGCGTCCCGTAGGGCGGACGGAACCAGCGCGGCTCGACGCCCGTCGCCTCGACGATCGCGTCACGCGCGCGCTCGATGTCGTCGAAGGCGGCGCGCGGCGGCCGTCGCAGCATCGAGACGTGCCCGTCGCCGTGCACCGCGACCTCGTGGCCGGCGGCCGCGACCTCGGCCGCGAGGCCGGGCGCCTTGCGCACCATCTCGCCGAGCATGAAGAACGTCGCGCGCCACCCGAGCCGATCGAGCGCGGCGACGATCTCGGGGGTCGACGCGGGATCGGGCCCGTCGTCGAACGTCAGCGCGACGTGCTCCGGATCACCCAGTCCGGCGAGACGGGGCGTGAGCACGCGTCGCACGACGCCGATGCTCGCCAGCGCGGGCGTGACGTGCGCGGCCACTGCGAGCGTCGCGCCCGCGGCGGCTCCAGCTCCGACGAGCAGCGCGTCACGGCGGACGGGCATCTAGACGAGCTTGGCGAGCGGCGCGGCGGCGAGCCCGTCGGTGTCGAGGCGGCGCTGCAGGTCGAGCATCGTCTGGCGCACGTCCTCAGGCGCGTCACGCCGGCCGTCGACGAGGTACACCTTGCGCGCCTTGAGGTGGTCGGGGATGCGACCGGGGCGGATCACCGCGTTCGCGAGGACGAGGCGCTCGTGCATGCGCCGCGACCACATCTGGTCGAACGCGTCGAACCGGCGACCGGGTGCGAAGTCCGCGACGCGCACGCCGCAGTGGCGGTTGATGACGGTCCCCGCCTTCGACAGGTCGGTCTGCGCGCGCTCCCACCGCCAGCCCTTGCCGTGACCGCCCCATCCGCCGTTCGCGATGTCGACGCCCTGGTCCGCGAGCCGTTCGAGCACCGGCGCGGCCTCCTGCGCGGTGCGCGCGTCGACGATCGCCGTCACGTGCCATTGCACGAGCTCGTCGGTGATCGCGGGATCGTTCAGCTCGGCGGCGGTCAGCCGCACGCCGACGAACGTCTGCGCGCCCGCGGCACGCGGTGCGCGCGCGACGCCGACGCCCATCGCCGACACGGCCTGCGCTCCGAGCGTCAGCGACCCGTACGTCACGAGGACCGCAGCCGCGGCACCGGTCGCGATCCTGCGCCGCAGCGGCAGCCGGAACGGCTTGACACCCGCAGGCAGGGTGGCGTGGTCGGCGAGCTCGACGACGTCGTCCGCGGCGTCGCCCACGAAGAGCGCCCGGCCGCGGGCGATCAGCTCGTCACGGGCCTCACCGGGGACCGCGAGCTCGTCGAGCGCGGCGAACAGCGCGTCGGCGTCCTCCGCGTAGCGGTTGACGCCCGCGCGCGCCATCGTCGCGGCGTTGTCCTTGCCGTGACCCGGGATCGGCTGGAACGTGATCACCGGAAGGCCGGCGGCGAACGCCTCCATGCAGGTGAGCCCACCCGCGTTCTCGACGAGGACGTCCGCGGCCGCCATGAGCGACGGCATGTCGTTCGTCCAGCCGATGACGGTGCCGAGGCCGCGCTCCTCGAGGCGGACCTTCAGCTCCTCGTCGCGCCCGCACACCGTGATCGGGTGGTACCGCCCGTTCGAGCTGATGGTCTCGACCGTCGACACGACCTCGCCGACGCCCCAGGACCCGGCCACGACGAGCACGGCGCGGTCGTCGTCGGCGAGCCCGAGCGCGCGACGCGCCATGCGCCGGTCGGGACGCTCGGTGCGGAACCGCTCGTTGACGAGCGGGCCGGGCGCCCGCGCGGGCGAGCCCGTCCGCTGCTGCGCGGTCTCGGCCGCGATCGGGCTGACCGCGATGTGCAGGTCGATCGACGGGTGGACCCACAGCGGGTGCGCGGCGAAGTCGGTGAGGTACGTCGCGGCCGGGACGCGCAACCATCCCTTCTTGCGCATCCGGCCGAGCACGAGCGCCGACAGGGAGTACGTCGTGACGACGACGTCGGGGTCGACCTCGGCGACCGCGCGCTGGAACGCGCGGCGCGTCACCCAGGTGTCGAACGCGACGAGCGGACCCCACAGGAACGGCAGCACGTACCAGAGCCGGTACAGGAACTCGTAGCTCCACGGCGCGAGCCGGAGCTGCAGCTGGTACGACCACTTGACGAGGGTCCCGATGCCGAACGGCGGCATCTCGAGGAAGTCGACGATCTTCGTCGTGTGACCGCGCGCCTCGAGACGGCGCGCGAGCTCGCGCGCGGCGCCGTCGTGGCCCGCACCCATCGATGCGGAAACGATGAGGACCCGCCGATGCACGGCGTTCGACACTAGCGTCTTCCTTGTCATGGAGTACGTGTTTGCGCTGGCAGCAGCGTTGCTGTTCGCCACCGCGTCGGTGCTGCAACAGCGGGCGGCATCACAGGCTCCGGGCGACCGAAGCCTGCGCGTCGGCCTCTTGTGGCATCTCTTCCGACGACCGATGTGGCTGCTCGGCTACGGCGCCGACTGGGCCGCGTTCGGCCTCCAGGCCGCCGCGCTCGGCACCGGCTCGCTGCTCGTCGTCCAGCCCCTGCTCGTGACGGGGCTGCTGTTCGCCCTTCCCTTCGCCGCCGCATGGTCGGGCTACCGCCTCGGTGCGCACGACTGGATCGCTGCATCGACCCTGTGCGCCGGGCTCGCCGTCTTCCTCCTCCTCGGCTCGCCGACGGGTGGAGTTGAGCGCGCGCCGCTCGCGGACTGGATCGTGTGGGGCGGCATCGTCGTGGGGATCGGCGTCGTGTGCACGGTGCTGTCGCTGCGGACGCACGGTGCGATGCGGGCCGCGTTGCTCGCGCTCGCGACGGGCGTGTGCTATGGGCTCACGTCCGCGCTCACGAAGAGCAGCGTCGACTTGCTCACCGAAGGCATCGTCCCGCTGTTCACGCACTGGGAGGTGTACGGCCTCGCCGCGTTCGCGAGCGCGGGGATGCTCGTGAACCAGGTCGCGTTTCAGGCCGGTGAGCTGGCCGCGTCGCTTCCCACGTTGACGATCGCCGAGCCGATCGTCGCCGCCGTCATCGGCGTGACGATCCTGAAGGAGGAGCTCGGGGCTCACGGGATCCTCGACTGGGTGCTCATCGTCTGCTCGGTGGCCGCGATGGTCTACGGCGTGGTGGTGCTGGCCGTGCGCTCCGCGCAGGTGTCGAAGACCGAGTCGCCGGTGCCCGTGGACGTGCCCGCCGCGAAGCCACTTCCCTGAGCTACCAGGGTCGTCCCCGACCGATGAGAGGTGTATGAGGCGGGTCTGCTGGGGGATGTGACGGCGGCCACGCCCACCCGCATTTTGGGAAGCGTCAACCACACGATGTGTGTCTGAGGCTTCACAAAACGGCTTGGGTCAGGTGAGCTCTTCGACCACGAGCGCGCCCTCGGCGTGGCGGGCCCGGAGGACCTTCTTGTCGAACTTGCCGACGCTCGTCTTCGGGACCTCGTCGATGAACGCCCACCGCTCGGGGAGCTGCCAGTGCGCGATGCGCTCGGCGAGGAACGCGCGCAGCTCGTCGGCGGTGACCTGCGACCCCGCGCACCGCACGACGCATGCGAGCGGCCGCTCCGTCCAGCGCGGGTCGGGCACGCCGATGACGCTCGCCTCGACGACGTCGGGATGCGCCATCAGGTGACCCTCGAGCTCGACGGAGGAGATCCACTCGCCGCCCGACTTGATGACGTCCTTCGCGCGGTCGGTGATCTGGATGAACCCCCGCTCGTCGACCGTGCCGACGTCACCGGTCCGGAGCCACTCGCCGTCGAACTTCTCGGGCGACGGGTCGCGGTAGTACTCGCCGGTGATCCACGGCCCGCGGCACTCGATCTCTCCGACGGCCTCACCGTCCCACGGCAGCACGCCGCCGTCGTCACCGACGATGCGCAGCTCGACGCCCGCGACGACGCGCCCGGTCTTCGCGCGCCAGTCCATCTCCTCCTCGGGCGGCGAGCCCTTGGGCGGGAGCGCGACCGCGGCGAGCGGGCTCGTCTCGGTCATGCCCCACGCCTGCACGATGCGGACGCCGTGCCGTTCCTGGAACGCCTCCATCAGCGAGCGCGGCACCGCGGACCCGCCGCACGCGACCATCCGCAACGACGACAGGTCGACGGGGTGCTCGTCGGCGTACCGGAGGATGTCGGCCCAGATCGTCGGCACCGCGCCCGAGAACGTCGGCCGCTCCTGTTCGATCAGCCGGCACAGCGGCTCCGCCTGGAGGAAGCGGGTGGGCATGACGAAGTCCGCGCCCGCCATCCATCCCGCGTAGGGCAATCCCCACGCGTTCGCGTGGAACATCGGGACGATCGGCAGGATGCGGTCGCGCTCGCTGATGCCGAGTGAGCCGGCCATGCACGCGGCCATCGAGTGCAACACCGTCGAGCGGTGCGAGTAGACGACGCCCTTCGGGTTGCCCGTCGTCCCGCTCGTGTAGCACATCGCCGCGGCGGCCCGTTCGTCGACGTCGGGCCACTCGAAGCCGGTGACGTCGGCGTCGGCGAGCAGCGCGTCGTAGCGGACGATCTCGGCGTCCGGGCGCGCGTCGCTGAGCGGCGCGGTGTCGCCGTCGCCGACGACGACGAACCGCTCGACCGTCTTCAGGTCGGCCGCGACCTTCGCGAGCAGCGGCACGAGCGAGTCGTCGACGATGACGACCCGGTCCTCCGCGTGGTTGACGACGTAGGTGAGCTGCTCGGGGAACAGCCGGATGTTGAGCGTGTGCAGCACCGCGCCCATGCACGGCAGCGCGAGGTACGCCTCGAGGTGCTCCTGGTCGTTCCACTGGAACGTGCCGACGCGGTCACCGTCGCCGATGCCGAGCCCGCGCAGCGCGACGGCGAGCCGACGGGCGCGTTCGGCGACCTCGGCGAACGTCGCGCGTCGGATGCGGTCGCCCTCGAAGGTGGCGACCTCACTCGTCGCGTAGACGGCTTCCCCGTGCCGCAGGATCGACGTGATCGACAGCGGCTGGTCCTGCATCGTGCTGCGGAGCATCGGCTCCCTCCCCCTGTGCACGGTGACCGGTGATTCTCGCCCCGTGACGGGAGGCTGTCACGGCGTGTCCGCGATCTCGCCGCGGCGACGACCGGCGAACGACGCGATCGCGGCGCCCGCGAGCACCGCGACGCCGCCGAGCGCCTCGAGCGGCTGGACGGCCTCGCCGAGGAAGATCGCGGTGAGGACGACGGCCGACACCGCCTCGAGCGTCATGACGACCGAGGTACGCGAGGCGCCGAGCCGCCCGATCGCGACGAAGAACAGCGTGAATGCGGTCGCGGTCGCGACACCGTTGGCGAGCAACGGCGGCAGGCTCGGGCCGAGCGCGCGCAACTGGCCCGACGCGACGCCCACGACGAGCATCCCGACGGTCGCGCCGATCGCCGTCCACGCCGCCGCGGTGAGCGCGTCGGTCCGGTGCAGCAGGCGTGCGCTCGCGAGCGCGTAGCACGTGAAGCACGCGACCGAGCCCATCGCGAACGCGATGCCGACCGGCGCGATCGACACGCTCCCCCCTCCGACGGCGACGCCCACCGCGCCCGCCGTGGACAGCGTGATCGCGGCGAACACCGATCGCTGTGGCGCGATCGCGCGCAGCAGGAGCTCCACCGCGGTGACGACGGCCGGGTACACGTAGAACAGGAGCGTGACCGCACCCGCGGTGCCGTGCTCGAGCGCGAGGAAGAAGCACGTCGACTCGCACACGTAGAGGAACCCGAGCGACACGGCGCGGACGCGCTCACCCTCCGGCGGGAGCAGCGGTCTGCGCCGCGCTGCGAGCACGCACAGCAACAGGATCCCCGCGATCCCGAACCGCACGACGAGGGCGGTGACCGGTCCCAGGCCGTTCTTCGCCACGACCCGGCTGAACAGCACGGTCGACCCGTAGACGACCGCGCCGCCACCGGCGATCGCGAAGTCCGCCGTCGCGCGCCGCCGCGCGCGCACGGCGGGCGCAACAGCTGTGCTCATGCGCGCTAGAAGCCGATGACGACGCCGAGCAGGAGGCCGAGGACGAACAGCGCGCCGGCCCGGCGCGTGTGCGCGAAGGCCAGCCCCGCGAACCACAGCGGCCAGATCGGCCAGCCCTTCGGTGGCTGCTCCGGACGCGGCTCGTCGAGCGCGCGCCACACGGGGACCAGGCGCGGGATCGCGAGGAGCACCAGCAGGCTCGGCACCGGCAGCGCGCGTGCTGCGACGAGCGCGACGACCAGCGCGTAGAACGCGACGCACATCCCCTGCGTCACGCGGCGTGCGGTGCGCTCGCCGAGCACGACGGGCAGCGTGTGCGTCCCGTCGGGCGCGTCCCACGGGATCTTGTCGATGTGCTTGCCCATGAGGACGGTCGTGCACAGCAGCGCGTACGGGAACGACGCCGCGACGATCTCCCACGGCAGGTGACCCGTCGCCGCGTAGTACGTCCCGCAGACCATGAGCGGCCCCCACACGACGAGCACCGTCGGCTCGCCGAGGCCGTGCTTCTTCAACCGCAACGGCGGCGCCGTGTACGCGGCGGACAGGAGGAACCCGCCGAGCGCGAAGCCGACGATCGGCCATCCGCGCACGAGCGTGAGCACGACGAGGATCGCGAGGTCGACGACGTTGACGGCGAGCGCGGCGAGACCGAGCCCGCGGCGCGTGATCATCCCCGAGAGCACGGGATGCGGCGCGTACAGCGCGCGCGGATATTGGGCGGAGTCGGTGCCGACCTCGAGGTCGAAGAGGTCGTTCATCAGGTTGTTGGCGACGTGCGCGAGCACGATCCCGCCGCTCGCGAGCAGCCACCAGCCGACGCTCACGTCGTGTGGCTGCAGCCACCACGCGAGCAGCCCCGCGACGAGCGCGGCGGTGATCGTCATGGGGAGCACCGCGGCCCGGGTCAGGACCAGCCAGCGCGACACCGGGTCGACGTGGCCCTCGGGCGGGTTCGTCGTGCGCAGGACGTAGGCCCAGTTGCGCACGTAGCTCGGCCGCTGCGCGGGTGCTGTGACGTCCGCCATGCGCCAGAGCGTACGCCTGCGATCCGGTCCGGGACCTAGGTCCCGGCGATCGCGGACCGTGCGACCCTGCCCGGCGCGACTCGCGACCCCGAAGATGACCGCGTCACGAGTTTCGGGTGGGTATGCACGCGGGGCGGGCGCCGGAGAGCGTCCGCCCCGTTCTCCGTCCGGTCGCGCTCACCCGCGGATCGCGGCAACGGCCGCGACGATCGTCAGCACGACGAGCACGAGGCCCGTCACGCGGCGGACGACCTTCACGGGCAGGTAGCGGAGCAGGCCTTGGCCGCCCGCGACGGCGATGGCCGCGACAGCCCAGAGCGCGAGCGTCGATCCCAGGCCGACGCTGAACGGCGAGTGGTAGCGCGCGGCGAGGTCGGCCGTCAGCACCTGGGTGAGGTCGCCCCACTCAGCCAGGAACACGACGACGAACGCGGTGAGGACCATGCGGCGCGTCGTGGTCGCGCGCGCCATCTCCTCGGCCTCGCGCTCCTCGGTCTCCTCGGAGATCGCGAACGCGAGCACCGCGCCGATCCCGAACAACACGGCGACGACCGCGTCGACCGCCCGGTGCGGGAGGACCGAGAAGATCGCGACACCGACGCTGACGGCGATCGCGACGTGGACGACGAACGCGGCCGCCGCGCCGATCCACACAGGCAGCGCGCGGCCGCGTGAGCTGAGCACGAGCGACGCGAACATCGTCTTGTCGGGCAGCTCACCGACGAACACGAGCGGGAAGACGGCGGCGACGACGCCGAGGTGCACGGACCCGTGCTTCCCGTCAGCCGCCGTAGCTCATGCGGGTGTCCTCCATGCGGAGGACATCGGTGTCCTCGTCCTGCTGGAACGCGCTCGTCACGACCTCGCCGAGGAACAGGGTGTGGCGGCCGGCGTCGATCTCCTCGCGGACCTCGCACTCGACCACCGCGACCGCCTGGTCGAGCACCGGCGCGCCGGTCGCGCCGTCGTGGAACGGGAACCCGTTGAGCATGCACGCCTCGACGTCGACCTCGACGGGCTTGGTGAACTTGCGGACGATCGCCCGGTCCTCGCGGGCGAGGATGTTGAGCGCGAACACGCGCCCGGCCCTGACGAGCTCGTGCGTGAACGCGGCCTTCTCGATGCTGACGGCCACGAGCTTGGGATCGAAGCCGACCTGCGTCGCCCAGCTCAGCGTCATCGCGTTGCGCCGGTCGCCGTCGCGCGCACCGACGACGTACAGGCCGCTCGGCATCTTCCACAGCACGCGCCGCCGGAGCTTGTCGTACTCGGCGGGATCGACGCCTTCGGGGAAGGGGCCGACCGGACCTTCCTGGACGGGCATCGCGCGAGGGTAACGGCGTGACGGCGTCGCCCTGCTCCGAGACCGGACGGCGCGGCTTCCGGTTCGCACCGGCTCGCGACGGGGAACGGTGAGGATCGAGACGTTGCACCCGCGGACGGCACGCGTCGTCTCACCGGTGGTGACGCATGGACGAGATCGTGGCGGGCGTCGACGGCTCCGAGAGCTCGATCGCCGCGCTGCGCTGGGCGTCCCGCGAGGCACGGCGACGCGGGTGGGACCTGCGGGCCGTCCTCGCCACCGGTTCGTCGGACACGCACGGCGGCAACGCGGGCGAGCGCGTCGATCCGGACGACGCGCGAGACGAGATCGGCACGGACCTCGATCGCATCCTCCACGACGCGCTCGGCGACGACGCCCACGCGGTGCGCCCCGAGGTCGTCGCCGGTCGAGCTGCACCCGCGCTCCTCTAGGCGGCACGCGGGTCGGCGCTCCTCGTGCTCGGATCGCGCGGGCTGGCGAGTTCCGCGGTCTCCTGCTCGGCTCGGTCACCACGGCGTGCCTCGAGCACGCCGCGTGCCCGGTCGCGATCGTGCGCGAGGGTCACGAGGCCACCGACCCGGTGCGTCGCATCGTCGTCGCAGTCGACGGGGCCGCCGAGGCGACCGCGGCGCTGCAGTGGGCCTACGAGACCGCGACGCTGCACGACGCGTCGGTCGAGATCGTGGGCGCGTGGACGTTCCCGGTCGTCTCGTACGAACGCATGGCCGCCACGCCGCTGAACCCCGCGCCGTTCGAGGACGTCGCGCGCTCGGCGATCGAGAAGTCGATCGCACCCGCGGCGGCGACGACCGTCACCGACGTGAAGCGCACGGTCGCGTTCGGTTCACCCGCGGCGGTGATCCTCGGCGCCGCGCAGCACGCGCAGCGCGTCGTCCTGGGGTCACGTGGACTCGGCCCGTTCGCCGGCTGGGTGCTCGGCTCGGTCAGCCGTCAGGTCGCGCAACACGCGCCGTGCCCGGTGGGTCGTCACGCCGACGGCTCGCTGACCGGCGTCAGCATTTCGCCGGCGAGCCGTCAGGCGCTCATGTCGACGGCGTCGACGCGCACCGGCTCGATCGTCACGACGACGCGCGACTGGCCGGGCGGGTCGTGCTCACGGAGGTCGGCGCCGTACTTCGCGCCGACCTTGTCCGCGAACACGTAGTCGTCGCCCGGCTCGACCCGCGCGTCGCCGCGCAACTCGAGATACCGGTACGGGTCGGCGAGGTCGAGGATCAGGAGGCTGCACGCCGACGTGCGCGCGAGGTTCTTCGTCTTCTGGCGACTCGTGTTGAGCGAGATGCGGACCGAGCCGTCCTCAGCGAGGAACCACACCTCGGACACCTGGGGGCGCCCGTCCGGCCCCACCGTGGCGAGCGTCGCGACCTGCGCGTCGAGGAGGTACTCGTGCGTCTTCGGGATGGCCGTCATGGGTCGGTTCCTCACCGCTCGCATCCCGCACGACCACGAGCAGTGCCGGCCGGTTGCGAAGTCTCCCGAAGCGTGGCCGAGTGGTGCCGCGGGTCACCGGGCCACGCGGCACGCGGCGCCCCGCCCGCCCGTTGGACTCGGTGTGACGCGACTGCTCCGGATCTGGAAGCTGTGGTGTGCGATGCAGGACGACCTGCCGCAGTTCGGCGACGACGCCGAGTGAGCCACGCGACGCAAGGTCCGATCTCGGCATCCCCGGAGCTCGCCGGCGGATCAGGTGACGTAGAGCAGGCCGTCGCCGCCGGCCTGGACGGGAACCGTGGGCAGCGGACGGCGGGCGGGCCCTTGCAGCACCGCGCCGCTGCGCGCGTCGAACACGGCTCCGTGACACGGGCAGTGGAACCGACCGCTCGATGGCGCGTCGACCGTGCAGCCCTGGTGCGTGCACACTGCGCTGAACGCGACGAACTGACCGCTCGCCGGTTGCACGACGTACGCGGGTCCGCCTGTGCGCGGGTCGGTGAACGACGCCGCGCCACCGACGGGGACGGCGGACGCGGGGCCGATCGCGGTGCCGGCCGGATGCGGCGGCGCGGTTGCCGTCGTCGGGGGCGCGGCGGTGGGCGCGGGTGCCGGGGTCGTCGGGGACGACGACGTCGCGCCTCCGAGTCGCGGAACGGCGCGTGCCGCGTCGCGTGACGACGGTGCGAGCGCGCGGCCGAGTGCCGCGGTCACACCGCCGACGCCGAGTGCGACCGCGCCGACCCGCAACGCGACGGACGACTTCGCGAGGAACGTGCGCCGGTCGAGCTCTTCCGCGGTCGCCGGACGCAGGCGCGGCTGCGCGTCGAGGACGGGACACGCGCCTGGGTCGCATACCGCCATGTCACGCGCGCGACAACGGCCGTCGTCGTACTGACCGCACAACCGGCGCACCACGGCGAACTCGATCGCGACAGGGCCGGCGGCAGGCAACCGCATCTGACGGCGCGCCCGAGCCGCGAGCACGCCATCGAGCGCGAGCACGTCACCCGCGCCCGCGACGACGAGCGGCGTCCACGCGAACAGGAACACGATGTCGGGACCGAGGTAGTAGGGATGGGAGTGCCAGCTCGCGGTGAGTAGGAACGACAGCGAGAGCAGCATCCCGCCGACCGCCGCGATGCGCGTCCACAGCCCGAGCAGCGTGCCGATCCCGACCGCGAGCTCGCCGAGCGCGATCAGCAGTCCGACGACGAACGCGTGGTGACTCGCGAACGTGACGACGCCGTGGATCGGGCTCGTGCGCGCGTACGAGCGCATCTGCGCCTGCACCGACGAAGGCGACGACGAGTCGAAGTAGTTGTGGTCCGCGAGCTTCTGCAGCCCTGCGAACGTGAACGTCACACCGAGGAACGCCCGGAGCGGGAGGACCACCCAGCCCGGCATGGCGGGGAGCCGGCGCGCGTCGGGAACGGCACGTGAACCGCGGGACACGCGCACGAAACCTACGGAACTCCGGGTACGAGCGAGCCCAACGGAGCGCCAACGCAGGGCAAACCGCCACCACCCGTGACGACGCGCGCGCTCAGCTCCTCGGCGTCAGCGCGTCGAACACGGCAGCCGTCGCGAAGCCGAACGCGAGGTGCGGGACGACGTCGGACAGCCACCCGACCACACCCCAGTCGCTCGGGTGCGTCAGCCCTTCCACGACAGCACTCGCGTTGCCCGCGACCATCGCACCCGCAGCGAGCGTGAGGCCGGCGAACGGGATCCGCGCGAAGCCGCGACCGCGCGTCACGACCGCGTACGCGACGCCGACACCGACGCCCGTCGCCGTGCCGAGCAGCGCGCCGAGCGACTCACGTCGCGCGCCGCCTTGTGCAGTGTCGGGGTCGAATGCGTTGTCCAGCCCGGCGCGGGACGCGAACCGGCCCGCCATCTCCGACGGCATGTCGCTCCTCGGCCGGCCGCGCACGAGCATGTCGAGATACGTCGCCGTGTCGAGCGCCGCCTTCCCCGCGGTGCCCGCCAGCGCGCCGCGCGCGAGCGCCGAGCCGATGCCGTTTCGGTTCACGGCTCCTCCTGTCAGCGCGACGATGCGCGCGAGACGGCGCAGCGACCACCAGTTGCGCACGGCGAGCACCGGCTCGACGACGGGCGGCCGGACGATCGGCACGGGGCTCCGGACCGAGTCCTCGCGCATCGTCAGCCGGGTTCGGTCGCCCTCGAGCCGTCGCAAAGACAGCACGACACGCGCGAGGCCGGCGGGCCGGAACCGGACCTCGAGCTCGAGACGCCGCGGAGCGTCCATGTCGACGATCGACGTCGTGTCGTGCAGCTCGAGCGCGGGGAGACCAAGCGCGTGGTGGAAACGCGCGCGACGGGCCGGCCACGACGGATCGACGTCGCGGATCCGCCGTGTCCCGACGACCCACTGTGCGTACCGAGTCGGATCGATCAGCACGCGCCACACCTTCTCGGGCGGCGCGTCGATGTCGATCCGGTTCGTCGGCATGGCCCGCCCGTTCCCGCCGGGCCACCGGCACCAAACCTGAACGGAGCTCGCTCAGGCGTGCCGGCGGACGAACGACGCGAAGCCGGGCACGGTGAACGCCACGACGTTGTGGGCGGGCGCGTACACGATGCCCTTCTGCATCAGCCGGTCGCGCAGCGCCGACACGTCACGCGCGCGCTTGCCGAGCGCGCGCGCGACGTCACCCGAGCCGACCCGGTCGTCGCCCAGCCCGGCCATCGCGACGAGGTAGCCGCGCTCGGCCTCGCTCGCCTTCTCCCAGCGGATGCGGTAGAGGCCCTCCTCGAGCCGGCGCGTCGCGGGCTCGACCGCGGCCGCGACGTGCTCCGCGGTGATCACCGTCCCGGGCCGGTCCGACGGCGTCCCCGCGGCCTTCCACGTCTCCTCGCCGTAGAGCTGCGCGAAGTACGGGTACGACGCGATGTGACCGACGAGCGCGGTGATCGCGTCCGGCTCGTAGGTCACGTCGAACTCGGCGGCCGGGACGACGAGCGCCTCGGTGACGTCCCCGTCCGACAACCAGTCGACGCGGTCGAAGTACAGGCGCTCGGCATACGACCCGGCCGCCGCCATCGCGCTGGGAAGGTCGGGTAGGCCCGCGGCGACGAACGCGACCGGAAGGTCCTCGGACGCGTTCGCCGCGTGCAGCAGCGCCGAGAGGTCGCCGCGCGCGATGAGCTGCAGCTCGTCGAAGAGGAACACCGCACCGACGCCCGCGTCGGCCGCGGCCTCGCCGAGACGGACGAACAGCGCGTCGAGCGCGTCCTCCGGCAGGGCCGTGGTGCGCGTCCCGCCCGACCCGCGTAGGCCGAGTTGCACGGTCACGTCGCCGACGGTCGTCGACACGCTCGTCGACCCGATCACCTCGCGCAGCCACGCCAGCGCCCTCGCCAGCTTCGACCGCCCGAGCACGGCGTTGCCCTGGATGAGCACCGACGCGACCGACGCGCCGAGCCCGGCCTCGCGACGGACCTCGTGGTACCCGGCGAGCCAGCCGCGGTCGCGGAAGCGCTGGAGCGCGGCCTGCAGGAGGACGGTCTTGCCCATGCCCCGCAGCCCGCTCCACACGATGCTCTCGGCCGACCGTCGGCCCTCGAACTGGTTGGCGAGGTGGTCGATCATGGCGAGCTGGCGGGACCGACCGGCGAGCAGCGGCGGTTGCGTGCCGGCACCCGCGCAGTAGGGGTTGACCTTCGCCGTCCGGTCCGTGCGGGGCATGCTTCCTCGGTCCGTCGCTCGACACCGCCGAGTATAACGCTCTTGTTAGACTCTGCGAAGTCGAACGCCGGCCGAGCGAGAGGTCCCGCCGAGATGTCGCGGACTGCGGCCGATCGGGAAGGCTGGGGCGGTGGACGCCGTCGTCATCGGAGCCGGGCACAACGGGCTCGTCGCCGCGAACCTGCTCGCCGAGCGGGGCTGGCGGGTGGTGGTGCTCGAGGCCGAGCCGACACCGGGCGGCGCGGTCCGCTCGGCGGAGCTGATCGAGCCGGGCTTCGTCAACGACCGATGCAGCGCGTTCTACCCGATGGCCGTCGCCTCGCCGGTCATGCGATCGCTGCGCCTCGAGGAGCACGGCGTCCGGTGGCGCCACGCGCCGCTCGTGCTCGCGCACCCGACGCTCGACGCGTGCCCCACGCTCTCGCGTGATCTCGCGTGCACGGTGGCGTCGCTCGAGGCGACGCATCCCGGCGACGGCGAGGCGTGGGCCCGTCTGTACGGGCTCTGGGAGCGGTTGCGCGAGCCGTTGCTCGGTGCGCTGTTCCGTCCGTTCCCACCAGTACGCGCGTTGCCCCGTCTGCTGGCCCGTCCGCCGCGCGAGCTCGTCGAGCTGGCTCGGTTCGCGCTGCTCCCCGTCCGCCGTCTGGGGCAGGAGACGTTCGGCGGCGAACCGGCCCGCCATCTCCTCGCCGCCGCCGCGCTGCACGCCGACCTCGCGCCGGAATCCGCGATCTCGGGCTTCTTCGGCTTCCTCCTGTGCAGCCTCGGTCAGGAGCTCGGCTGGCCCGTTCCCGAGGGCGGCGCGCAACGCCTGACCGACGCGCTCGTCGCGCGGCTGCGGGCGCACGGCGGCGACGTCGTCTGCAACACGCGTGTCGAGCGCGTCGTCGTGCGCGACGGACGCGCCGTCGCGGTCCGTACCGCGGACGACGAGGTCGCGGCACGCCGCGCGGTCGTCGCCGACGTCGCCGCGCCCCACCTCTATCAGCGTCTCGTCGGTGAGGCGCACCTCCCGGCATGGCTCGTGCGCCAGCTCGAGAATTTCCAGTGGGACTCCGCGACCTTCAAGGTCGACTGGAACCTCGACGGACCGATCCCGTGGATGCAGCCGGAGGCTCGGCGAGCCGGAACCGTGCACATCGTCGACAGCGTGGACGCGCTGACGGTCGTCGCGAGCCAGCTGGTGCGCGGACTCGTGCCCGAGCGTCCGTTCCTCCTCCTCGGCCAGCAGAGCCTCGCGGACCCCACGCGCCATCCCCCCGGCAAGGAGACCGCGTGGGCGTACACGCACGTCCCGCAGGACGTGCGGGGCGACGCGGGCGGCACGATCACCGGACGCTGGGACCGCGACGAGGTCGAGACGTTCGCGGACCGGGTCGAGAACGAGATCGAGCGGCTGGCGCCCGGGTTCCGCTCGCTCGTGCGGGGCCGGCACGTGACGGCACCACCGAGCTTCGCCGACGAGGACGCGAACCTGGTCGGCGGGGCGATCGGCGGCGGCACGATGCAGCTCCACCAGCAGCTCGTGTTCCGACCGGTCCCGGGGTTCGGGCGGGCCGAGACCCCCGTGCGGGGCCTGTATCTCGGGTCCGCGTCGGCGCACCCGGGCGGGAGCGTGAACGGCGCACCCGGCGCCAACGCGGCACGGGCCGCGATCTGGGGCGCACGCCGCCAGGCCGTCCGGGGGTTGGTCACCCGGGGCGTCTGACGGCACCGGCCCCGTCACCGAATGCGCTGGCCAGGCATGCACCGGGCTCCGGGCGGGAACAGTGGTGCGGTGGGGGCGACGGGCACGGGGCTCCGTGGGGAACACCAGATGCACCATGCTGACGATGTCGGCGTGTGCGAGCGCTGCCAGCGTTGGCAACGGCGCAGGCACGCGTTCGTCCAACCCGGCGAGGACCGGCTGCGCGAGCTCTGCGCGACGCGCGGGTGCAGCGCGACGTGGGACGACGACGTCCGGGTCGTGCTGTCCGCGGTGCACGACGTCGCCGACCCGGACTGTCGCTGCCGTGCGTGCATGCACTGCGCCGACCCGTCGGCCGCGTTGCTCGAGCGGGCGGCCGACCGCGGTCACGTCGGACCGGTCGTGACGTCGCCGCACATGCGCGCGCCGTCGACCTGGAGCTGACGCCACCGAAATCCCCGGCCGCGTCACGGAGCGCGCACGGTAGCGTCCGCCACATGGTTCGTGTCGCGGCGCGACGTTCGCGCGCCGCCACGCGCGTGGGTGCGCTCGGTGCGGTGCTCCTCGCGGTCGTCGGCTGGTCGGCATCGACGCTGTTCGTGCGGGCCGCGCACGCGGACGCCGTCGTCTTCACGACGTGGCGTCTGTGGTTCGCGTTGCCGCCGCTGTACGCGCTCGTCGTGCTCCGCCGTCGGCGCGACACGACGAGCATCGTCGTCCCCCGCGGCGTCAGCCGATCGCGGTGGATCCTCGTCCTGGTGGGAGGGGGCGCGTTCTTCGCGTCGTCCGCCGCGACCGCGTTCGCCGCGATCGACCTCACGCGGCTGCTCGACGTCACGCTGATCACGTCGTTGCAACCGGTGATCGTCATGGCGTTCGCCGCTTCGTTCCTCGCGGAGCGCGTCACCGTCCGCCAGTACCTGATGGCGTCGGTCGCGATCGCGGGCACGATCGTCGTCGCGAGCGCCGCGTCGGGCAGCGGGACGTGGAGCCTCGCCGGCGATCTCGTCGCGGTGGTGAGCCTCGTGCTGAACGCGGGCTGGTTCCTCTACGGCCGAGCCGTGCGGGCCCGCTTCGCCGTCGACCCGATCGCGTTCATGCTCGGCGTCCTCGGGACGGCCGCGGTCCTGCTGACGCCCGTCGCGGTGATCACCGCGGGCGGGCTCGCGTTGCCCGCCGCGGCCGTCGGGTTCGCGGCGTGCACCATGACGACCGGGACGACCGCGCACTGCCTGATGGTGTGGGCCCACCGGTACGTGCCGGCATCGGTCTCCGCGCCCCTGCTCCTCGCCGAGCCTCCGCTCGTCGCGGTGGCCGCGTGGATGCTGTTCGGGGAGGCACTGGGCGCGGTCGAGATCGTCGGTTCGCTCGTGGTCGTGGCGGTCCTCGTCGCCATGGTGCGCGACCAGTCGCTCGAACGCGTCGAGCAGGAGACGCCCGACCCGCTCGCGCCCGCCTGATCAGAACGAGCTGGCTGGTCGCGCGCGGGGCTCCTCGGGCTGCTCGTCGTCCGGCTGCACACGCGGCGTGGGGCGCGCACTCCCCGCCAGGACGACGCTGAAGATCGGACGCGGCCCGTCGTGGTCGAGCACGATGCGCGCCCCCTGGGTCTCGGCGAGCGCGTAGGCGATGCTCATCCCGATGCCCTTGTGCCCGCCCTTGTGCACCGACGCGGGCTCGCGATGCTGGACCTGGCGCAGCGACGCCGCGCTCGTCCCGGGCCCCTCGTCGGCGACGTCGAGCGCGAGCCCGTCGCCCACACGTCGCGCCCGCACGCCCACGTCACCCGCGCCATGCTCGAGCGCGTTGGACACGAGCACGTCGAGGATCTGACGGATCGCGCCCTGCTCGGCGCGCACGTCGGGCAGACCCTCGTCGACGCGCATCTCCAGGTTGCGGCCCGCGGCGGCGAGCGGTGGGCCCCAGGTGCGCGCGATGTCGCCGAGGAGCGCGTCGACGTCGAGCCTCGTCGCGACACCCGCACCACGCGCGAGCGACAGGAGGTCCTCGATCGTCGCCTCGAGCCGGTCGATCTGCACGATCGCCTCGAGCAGCGTCTCGTCGTCGTCCGTGCCCTGCAACAGCGCGCCCTCGAGTTGCACGCGGAGGGCGGCGAGCGGCGTGCGCAACTGGTGGGACGCGTTGCGGCTGAACGTCCGCTCACGCACCAGCAGTTCCTCCAGACGCTGCGTGCTGTGCTCGAGCACCTCGGCGAGACGGTCGAGCTCCTCGATGCCCGCGCGCGCGAAGTGGACGGAGAAGTCGCCTTCGCCCACGCGTTGCGCAGCCGCGGCGAGCTCGTCGAGCGGTGCCGCGACGTGCCGCGCGCGCCGCCGCGCGACGACCATGCCGATCGCGATCGTGACGACCGCAAGGGCGCCCATCAGCAGCCAGGCCCGGTGGATGCGCCACTGCATCGCCGCGTCGGACGTCGCGGCGCGCATGACGGCGATCACGGTCGCGTCGTTCTCGATCGGGACCGCGCTGACGAGCTGCCCGCTTCCCGTCCGGTCGACGTCACGACCGTGCAACGCGCTCAGCACGGCACCGTCCGCGTGCAGCGGGCCCTCACCCGCGATGCGCACGCCGCTCGGGTCGTAGACGGCGAGCTTCACCCCGTGCGGCGCGCGCAGACGGATCGGCGCGTGGTGCGTGAGCACCGAGTCGGGGACCTGGCGCGTCGCCGCGGCGGCCTTGCGCTCCAGCTTGTCGAGCTCGCTGTCGTGGTACAGCCGCCGCACCGCGATCGCGAGCGGCGTGCCGAACAGGACCACGACCACGATCACGACTGAGACGATCGCGGTCGTGATGCGACGAGTCATGGCTCACTCGGCTGCGCCGTCCCGCCCTCCGGGCACGGCTCCGCCTCGTCACGCACAGTCGTCATGGCTCACTCGGCTGCGCCGTCCCGCCCTCCGGGCACGGCTCCGCCTCGTCACGCACAGTCGTCACTCGCTATCCGGCTCGACGTCGAGGCGGAAGCCGACTCCCCGGATCGTCGTGATCGACACGCGCGCGTCGCGCTCGGGCGAGGTGATCTTGCGGCGCAACGCCGAGATGTGCATGTCGAGCGTCTTCGTCGAGCCCCACCAGTTGTCGTCCCACACCTCGCGCATGATCCGCTCACGCGTGAGGAGCTGACCCGGCTCCGCGACGAGCAACGACAGCAGCTCGAACTCCTTGCGCCGCAGCTCGACCTCCTCGCCGTCGACGAACGCGCGGTGCGCGTCGAAGTCGAGCACGACGTTTCCCGCCGACGCGACCCGACGGGGCTCCCCGAGCGCGCTGACGTGCCGCAGGTGCGCGCGCACGCGCGCGAGAAGCTCCGCGAGGCGGAACGGCTTGCTCACGTAGTCGTTCGCGCCCGCGTCGAGGCCGACGACGACGTCTACCTCGTCCGTGCGCGCGGTGAGGATGACGATCGGCAGGCTCGGGTGGTCACGCCGCAGGCGACGGCACACGTCCACGCCGTCGGCGTCCGGGAGCCCGAGGTCGAGCAGCACGAGGTCGGGGGGCGACACGCCGCCGGCGGCGAGCGCGTCGGCCGCGGTCGACGCGACCGCGACCGCGTAGCCCTGGCTGCGCAACGCGCGCGCGAGCCCGTCCGCGATCGCGGTGTCGTCCTCGACGAGCAGGACCCGGCCCGCGTCGGTCGGCTGCGGTTCCTCGTGCATCCGGACCGTCATCTCCGATGATTGTGCCGGGTCCCGGGCCGGGGCGACACGTCACCCGTCTGCGACCGGCTCGCCGGTCCCGGCGGACCGAGGAGCATCTCGTCGTCCCGCTCGAGCAGCCGGGCCAGGCGGTGGAGCTTCATCGCGACCCGCCGCGACGGCCGCCCGCCCCGGCAGAACTCGGCCGCGGTGATGTGCACGGACGTCCCGCCGGGGATCTCGGTCAGCTCGTAGCGCGCCACGACACCGCTGCCGTCGATGCTGACGCGTACCTCCACACACCTCTCCGGCATCGCCGCGGACGTCGCGGGCGTCGTGTTCGTGGAGACCGCGGCGGAGCTCGTCGACACGTGGTAGACGACCGCGATCCGGCGGGCGAGGATCCGCCGCTCGACGCTCCAGCTGCGGACGTCGGGATCGAGCTCGCGCAGGAGCTGCACGCGCCCGACGGTGCCGCTCCACACCTTCCGCGCGCCGACGTCGAACACGCGCGTGAAGACCTCGGAGACCGGGGCGTCGACGACGATGGTCTGATCGCGCGTCTCTGCGACGCGCCCCAACGTCACGCCACCACCCGGTCACCGCGCGGCAACGGCGCGTACGCGAAAACGCGGTCCGGCCCGCGCGGTGCTGTCCGGGTGCTCTCGACGACGAACGTGACCACGAACGCGACGAGCAACAGGATCGGCGCGACGCGGGTGAGGACGAAGCGCAGATCGCCGTCGAGCGCGGCGCCCGTCGGCGTCTGTGGCATCTGGTAGATCGCGGCGAGGACGCCGGCTTGGATCGCGATGACCCACGTCGTCCACGAGCGATCGCGCGCGGCTGCCGTGGGGAGCACCCACAGCGAGTACCACGGGAGCACGTACGACCCGCCGAACAGGTATGCCGCGGTCGCGGAGCCGACGCTCCCGGACGCGTCACGCGAGGACGACCGCTTCATCGCGAGCACGACGGCCGCGACGGCGACGACGACCAGTGCCGCGACGGTGAGCGTCGACAGCGCCTGCGCGCGCGTCAGACCCGCGAGGAGGTGCCGGCCACCGGCGGCGGACACGAACCAGTGCAGCGAGGGGTTCCACGACGAGCCTCGGCTGACGCGATGGTCCGCACCCGACAGCGCGCCCAGGTTCGTCGCGACGACGGGCGCGTATGCCGCGGCGACGACGACCGCCGCGATCGACGAGAAGACCGTCGCGACGCGCGTCCCTTCGCGGCGCCACAGCCAGATCGCACCGCCGACGACCGCGAGCGCCGCGGTGAGCTTCACGGTCGCGGCCAGCGCGAGCGCGACGGCCGCGACACGAACGTGACCCGTCGCGAGCAACAGCGCGCCGACGAGGATGGCGAGACCGACGACCGCGTCGTTGTGCCCGTTGTTGACGACGCTGATCCACACGACGGGCTGCAGACCCAGCATCGCGACGACCGCGGGCCGGCGGTAGCGGCGCCAGAGCAGAACGAGCGCGGCGACGACCGCGCCGGCGGCGAGACCCTGGAACGCCAGCCGGGCACCGAGCGCCGAACCGCCGGCGAGCCACGTGACCGCGGCCGAGTACGCCGTGAACGTCGCGCCGTAGACGGACGGCGTGTGCCGCCATCCGGACGCGACCCGCGTCACGAACGGGTCATGTGGGAACGCGGCCGGCAACGTGACGTACGGATTGGCGTGGTGGACCGACGCGATCCGTCCGTACATCACGTACGACCAGATGTCGTGGGAGCCGCGCGGCGGAGCCACGACGGAGACGGCCAGCAGCGCGCCGACCGCGACGACCAAGGGTGCGAGGCCGAGGCGCGAGTCGCGGCCCTCGAGGACCGCGTACGCGACCGCCGCGAGCGTCGCCGCGACGACGAGGAACACCTGACCCGTCGGCGGGACGAGGGTCGGCGTCGCGATCGGGATGGCGGTCGCGACGACGCAACCCACGAGGAGGACCGTGCGCGGCGCCCTCGACCGCACGAGTTGCGGTGTGGAGGCCGTCACCCGCGGGACGGTACCGACGGGCCCGCAACGCCCCGGTCAATGACACGCCATCGGAGGGTAAATCGCCCAGGTGCGGCCGGGGTCACGGGTGGTGCGCGGCCGCCTTCGCCTGCGCGGCCCGCTCCGCCGCCGCGTGCGCGGCCGCGGCGTCGTACTTCTGCCGCTGCGCATCGACCTTGGCCTGGTGCGCGGCCTGCATCGCGGCGACCTGGGCGTCGTGCGCGGCGAGGCGAGCCTGCGCGGCGGCATTCGCCGCCGCCTGCTTCTGCGCCTGCTGCGCGAGCGACGCGGCAGCCGCCTGTTGCGCGGCATTGACGTCGTGCTGGTACGACTGCACGTCGGCGGTGAAGTTCGCGTCACTTCCGGGCGTGAAGATCGTGGTGACGTTGCCCGTCGCGTTGGGCGACCACGTCAAGGTGAGCGTCGTGCCGTCGAGCGTCCCGGTCCACGGCTCGGCGCCACTGCCGGGGTCGAGGCTCACGTCACTGCCGTGGAGCGAGCCGGTCACGTTCGTGCGCTGCCGGACGAGGTTCAGCGGGCTCGACGGCGTCGTCTCGGCGACGGTCATCGTCCCCGTGAGCGAGCTGCCGTTCGCGTGCCACGACAGCGACGCGACACCGGCGGGGAACCGTCCGATGAGCTGTGCGGGCATGCTCGTGGTCGACCCCGACGCGTGCGACGACCCGCCACCGCACCCGCCGAGCACGATCGCGCCGGCCGCGACCGCGGCCACGGCGATGCCGACACCCACCACGCGCCGCACCCGCCCGATCGCCCTCACCACGCCTGCCTCCTGACCCGCCCCCTGGGTAGCCGACGGCCACGGCATCCGACAACGCGTGCGACGCACCGTTGACCGAACATTTGCCGTCGCGCGCTCGGCTCGGCCGAGATGCGAGACTCGACGCCATGTCGACCGCCGTCCTCGTGCTCGTCGCGTTCCTCGCGAGCGCGGTCGAGATGGTGGAGGCGTTGACGATCGTGCTCGCCGTCGGCGTGACGCGTGGGTGGCGGTCCACGATGGTCGGCGTCGCCGGCGCGACGGGCGCGCTCGTGGTCGTCGTCGGCGCGCTCGGTCCCGCCCTCGTGCAGGTGCCGATCTCGACGTTGCGCGTCGTCGTCGGCGGACTGCTGCTCGTCTTCGGCTTGCAGTGGCTTCGCAAGGCCGTCCTGCGCGCCAGCGGCGTGCTCGCACTCCACGACGAGGCGGGGATCTACGAAACGGAGGTGCGCGAGGCGAGCGAAGCGGCGCGCCCGACCGGGGCGCTGGACGCCTACGCGGCCACCCTCGCGTTCAAGGGCGTGTTCCTCGAGGGCCTCGAGGTGGCGTTCATCGTGCTCACCGTCGGCGGGGCGCACGGCAGCGTCCTCACCGCGTCGGCCGGCGCGCTCCTCGCCCTGGTCGTCGTCGGCGGCGTCGGCGTGTGGTTGCACCGCCCGCTGACGCGCGTCCCCGAGAACTCGATGAAGTTCGTCGTCGGCGTCATGCTCACGAGCTTCGGCGTGTTCTGGTCCACCGAGGGCCTGGGCGGGCACTGGCCGGGCGGAGACGCGTCGCTCCTCCCGGTCATCGCCGTCGTCGCGCTGTTCGCGCTCGGCCTCGTCGGCGCGTTGCGCGGCCGCGGTGCCCGGAGCCGGATCGGTGGCGAGGTCGTGCCGTGACGAACGTCGCGCGGTTCCTGCGCTTCTGGTACGACTTCGTCGTCGGCGACGACTGGACGTCGGCGGTCGGCGTCGCCGTCGTGCTGATCGCCGGCGCGCTCGTGCCTCGCGACGCGACCGCGTGGGTCGTGCTCGTCGGGACGGCGATCGTCGTCACGCTGACCGTCTGGCGCGGCGCCGCCCGTCGGCGCGCCGCGCGCTAAGTGCGTTCGGCGGGATCGAGCTCGTCGCGCGTCCGCCACCATCCCCGCGCGTCACCCGCCGCCGCGACGGCGACGACCACGAGCGTCACGACCGCGACGATCACCGTGCTGCCGACGACGTCGGTCACGTGGTGCAGGCGGCTCGCGACGCGGCCCCAGTCCACCAAGCCCGCGAGCACGACGAACGGGACCGCGAGCCAGACGTCGACGAGCGCGACCGCGGCGACGAACGCCGCGGCGAGCAGCGCGTGGTCGGACGGGAAGCCGTTGTCGGCCGGGTGCGAGATGTACGGCTTCTTGTGCTCGACGACGAACGGTCGGGGATCGTGGTACACGGCCGACGCGATCCGCGCGACGACGAAGCTGATGCCGAAGATGAGAACGACCATGACGACGTACGACACGATGCGACGCCGTGACGCGCCGCGCAGCCGGTAGACGACGACACCGAGCGCGGCCACGCCGGCGATCGCGATCAGGTACTGCGCACAGAAGATGATGAACGACCGCACCGGCGCTCCCGAGGCGAGGTGACGAGGACGCGCACGGACGGTATACGCGCGCTGACCGGTGCGGTGTCATCGCGGGCGTCGGACGCCGAGAGGCCGGTTAACGTCGGCGGCGATGGAGTTCGCCGAGAGCGACGAGCGCACGATGCTGCGGCACGCGGTCCGCGACATCGCCGCGTCATACGGGCACGAGTACTACGCCCGCCAGGCGCGGACCGGCGGCCGCACGACCGAGCTCTGGGATGCGATCGCCGAGCCGGGGTTCCTCGGCGTCCACCTCCCCGAGCAGTACGGCGGAGGCGGCGGTGGCATGGGCGAGCTGCAGGTCGTCTGCGAGGAGGTCGCCGCGCAGGGCTGCCCGCTGCTTCTGATCCTCGTGTCGGCCGCGATCTCCGCCGAGCTGATCAAGAACTTCGGGAACGACGCGCAGAAGCAGCGATGGCTCCCGGACCTGGCGACCGGCACGAAGATGGTCTTCGCGATCACGGAACCGGACGCGGGGTCGAACAGTCACAACATCGCGACCACCGCCGTGCGCGACGGCGACGTGTACCGCGTGCGGGGGACCAAGACGTTCATCTCCGGCGTGGACGAGGCACCGTGGATGGTGGTCGTGGTCCGGACGAGCACCGACGAGGCGAGCGGCCGGGGCCGCCTGTCGCTGCTCGTCGTCGACACCGACGCGCCCGGGCTCGAGGCCACCGCGATCCCGGTCGAGATCGCGGCGCCCGAGAAGCAGTACCAGCTCTTCTTCGACGACGTCGAGGTGCCGGCCGATCGCCTGCTCGGGACCGAGGGCGACGGGCTGCGCCAGGTGTTCAGCGGTCTCAACCCCGAGCGGATCATGAGCGCGTCGATCTGCGTCGGCATCGGACGGTACGCGCTCGAGCGCGCGTCGCGGTACGCGAACGAGCGCCAGGTGTGGGGCGTGCCGATCGGCTGCCACCAGGGCATCGCGCACCCGCTGGCCGAGGCGAAGATCGAGGTGGAGCTCGCTCGCCTCATGACGATGAAGGCCGCGTGGGCGCACGACCACGAGCGCGACCGCGTCGTCGCGGGAGAGGCCGCGAACATGGCGAAGTTCGCCGCGGCAGAGGCGGGCCTGCACGCGCTCGACGCCGCCATCCAGACGCACGGCGGCAACGGGATGGCGACCGAGTACGGCCTCGCCGACCTCTGGGGCATGGTCCGACTGCTGCGCATCGCGCCCGTCAGCCGCGAGATGGTCCTGAACTTCGTCGCGAACCAGTCGCTCGGGTTGCCGAAGTCGTACTGAGCGCGGCTCGCGCCGCGTCAGGCGAACGCCATGCCGGCGAGCGCGCGCGACTCGAATCCGTCGGGCCCCATCGGCACGTCACCCGCGAGCGTGATGCGCTGCATCGAGCGTCGCTGACCCTTCGGCACGTCCGTCGGCACGAGGTGCGCGGTCGCGCGGTTGTCCCAGAAGGCGATGCTGTCCGGCTCCCACCGGAACCGGCACGTGAACTCGGGGTTCGTCATGTGCTCGTAGAGCATCGCGAGCAGATGACGGCTCTCCTGCCGTGACAGCTCCTGGACGTGGCTCGTGAAGTTCGGGTTCACGAACAGCGACCGCTCGCCCGTCTCGGGATGGACGCGCACGACGGGATGCACCGCGCGCAGGTCCTGGGACTGGAACTGCTGCTGCAGCTGCGGCGACAGCTCGCCGCGCGCGACGGGCAACGCGTTCTGGTGCACCGCGTGCAACGAATCGATCATCGTCTTGATCGGCTCCGACAACCGCTCGTACGCGACCGCGAGGTTGGTCCACTGCGTGTCGCCCCCGTACGGGGGGACGACCACACCGCGCAGGATCGACCCCATCGGCGGGTTCGGCACGAACGTGACGTCGGTGTGCCAGCGGCTCTCGATGCTGAGCGACGGAGGGCGTGGCAAGCCGTCGTCCGTCCCGGACGTGGGCGCCTTCTTCTCCTGCCTGGCGAACTGCTCGTTGTCGAGGAGGAGGATCTCGGGGTGGTCCGGGAACGCGGCGGGCAGCGTCGGGTGCGCGGGCGTCACGTCACCGAAGCGGCGACCGAACGCGATGTGCTGTTCTTGCGTGAGGTGCTGATCCCGGAAGAACACGACCTTCCACCGCAGCAGGGTCGCACGGATCGACGCGACCACCTCGTCGTCGAGCGGCTGCGTCAGGTCGACGCCGACGATCTCGGCGCCGATGTTCCCGGCGAGCGGGCGCACGTCGAACCCAACGCTCACGGGCCCCGTGCCGTGGTGGTCCGGAACCTTCGCGCTCATGTCATCCTCCCGCTTCCTGACGGACCGTCATCTTCGCACGCGAGGAGGGACAGGCGTCCCCGAGCGACCTTTGGGAGACGAGCGGGGCCCAGGACCGCTCGTCTCCCGGAGGTCGGGGTTCGCGCGCGGGTACGGTCGTGCGATGCGGCGCGGCGCCGTCCTCGTGCTCCTCGCGCTCGCGTTCGCGGCGGCGGCCTGCGGCGGTGGGAGCGGTGAGCACCGGACGGCGCGGACCAGCACGTCGGCGACCACCACGACGACGACCGCGTCCACGAGCACGACGACGACCGCACCGGCGACGACGGCCAATCGCGCGCCCTCGACGACGACGCGCACGAACCCCGCGCCGGCCGCGTCCGGGTCGCTCGCCGGGAAGACGATCGCGATCGACCCCGGCCACAACGGTGCGAACGGCGCGCACGCGGCGGAGATCGCGAGACCGATCTTCATCGGCACACAGACGCGCGCGTGCGACAACACCGGGACCGAGACGCCCGACGGTTACACCGAGTCCGCGTACAACCTCGACGTCGCCCTCCGCCTGCGCGACGTCCTCGTCGCGCGCGGCGCGCACGTCGTGATGACGCGCACCACGAACGACGGCTGGGGACCGTGCATCGACACACGCGCGGCGATCGGCAACCAGGCCCACGCGGACGCCGCGATCTCGATCCACGCGGACGGCGGGCCGCCGAACGGCCGCGGCTTCCACGTCAACACGCCCGCGCTGATCCCCGGCTACACCGACGACATCTACGCGGCGTCGAAGCGGCTGGGGGTCGACCTGCGCGACGCGTTCGTCGCCACCGGGATGCCGACGAGCACGTACCTCGGTTCGAACGGGCTCGTCGAGCGACGGGACTTCGGCGGGCTCAACCTGTCGAACGTCCCGAAGGTGCTCTTCGAGACGGGCAACATGCGCAACGCGACCGACGCCGCGCTGCTCGAGGACCCCGCGTTCCGCCAACGCGAGGCCGTCGCGCTCGCGGACGGCTTCGCGGCGTTCGTGGCCGGTCGCTGACCCGCGGCGCACCCGCGCAAAGATGCGGCACTGACGTACGGATTCCGTACGTCAGTGCCGCATCTCGCGCGTGGCTACTGCTGCGCGATCAGCTGGTGGAGCGCGTCGAGCGTCGAGCTACCGTACGCGACGGACGGCTCGATGTAGGTGTTCTCGACGAACTCGTTCCAGCTGATCCCGAACCACGCGTCGGGCCGGCTCTGACGGTTGACCTGCCACAGCTTCTGCAGCGTGCTGGTCCCGTCGCGCGGCGTGCACGCGGCATGCCCGTTCAAGGCGGCGTCGAAGCCGGGAGCGAACGGCGCGAACCAGAGCTTGCCCGCCGCGTGGACCTGCGACGCGAGGTTCCGCAGCTGCGTCCCCGAACGCGGGTTGTCGTACGGGTTCTGCGACGACCAGTACCAGCTCGCGCCCGCGAAGTAGCGGCCGTCACGTGACCACGTGGAGTCGGTGTCGTCGCTGATGAGCAGGAGACGGGTCCCGACCGCGCCGGCGACGTCGCTGACCTGGCTCCCCGTGTACTTGCGGCTGTCGAGGATCATGACGAGCGGGCGCGGGGAGAAGTCGTTCGCGAACGCGGGGTCGCTGCCGTAGCGGTTCGCGAAGTACGTCAGGTCGTTCACGAGCGCGGGCGACGCACGGTGGTAGTCGCCGAACGCGGACATGCCGAGCGCGAGGTTGAAGTGCTGCGCGTGCGTCGCGTTGTACGCGTCGACGCGCTTCACGAGCAGGTCGAGACGCGAGTCGTACCCCGACGCCGACGGCGACTGCTGTGCGGCGCCCGTTCCCTGCCAGGCGACGACGAACCCGCGGATGCCGGCGGCCGCGGCCATCGCGATGTGCCGGTCGAACGTCGCCGGGTCGCCCTGGTCGTAGAGACCCTCGGCGGGGACGTCGACGATCGAGGCGCCCGGGTACCGGACGGTCGCGGTGCAGCCGTTCGCGCCCATCGCGCCGGGCAGCGGGAGCGGGTTCGCGCCGATCGGGTACGCCGCGCCGAGCTTGTCCCTCCAGTGCTGCGCGGTCCACCAGAGGTAGTAGTGCACGTACACGGGCGGACCGGCCGCCGCGCGACTCGTCCCCTGCAGGAGTGGCACCGTCGCGCGCGGTGTCGGTGGCGAGGATGCCCGCGGGCGGGCCGAGGGGTGGCTCCCCATGCAGGACGCGAGCGCGACCGCGGCGGCAACCGCGACGACGACACGTCGGGCGTGCGAGGTCATGCGATCCCCTTCGATCATGGTGGGCGCAGATCGGGGTGGATCGGCACGGCGAGCCCCTGCCCTACCGAACCGTGACCCGTCATCGTAGGTCCCGGCCGCCTGCCCCGAGGGTTCGGGTACCGTCGCGAGGCCGAGCGACGCGCGCAAGCATCGCCGCGCCGAGTT
Organism: Acidimicrobiia bacterium; assembly: GCA_035651955.1. Classification (NCBI taxonomy): domain Bacteria; kingdom Bacillati; phylum Actinomycetota; class Acidimicrobiia; species Acidimicrobiia bacterium. Next base: position 37,299 of record DASRES010000085.1, on the reverse strand, counting down.
TGCGCAAAGCGCGCGAAGCGCTTGCCGAGAGTGTGCGAAGCGCTTGCCGAGAGGACGCGAAGCGCTTGCCGAGAGAAAGGGACTCCCGATGACGACGTTCGCCGAGGCGGCGCCCACCGCCGTCCACATCGGTGCCGACGAGCTGCCCTTCGTCGAGATCGGGGGCGGCAACCTCCTCAAGGTGATCCAGGTGAAGGAGCAGGAGGGGCTCTGGATCGTCGAGAACGTGTTCCAGGCCGGCTTCGAGGTGCAGACGCACCGCCACACCGGGCCGGTGTACGGGTACACGACCGCGGGCGCGTGGAAGTACAAGGAGTACGACTACGTCAACCGCGCGGGGTCGTTCCTCTACGAGCCCGCGGGATCCGTGCACACCTTGCAGTGCATCGAGGACGACACCCGCGTCTGGTTCCAGATGTACGGCGCCAACCTGAACCTCGACGCGGACGGCAACGTCGAGAGCGTCACCGACGGCGCGGGCACGCTCGCCGCGTACTACGCGCTGTGCGAGGCCGCGGGACTGCCGCGCCCGAACGTGCTCGTCGGTTGAACACCAGCCTCGAGCTCGACCTCGGTCCGGAGCCCGACCCGACGCTCACCGTCGGCGAGATCCACTCCGCGGTGCGGCGGCTCCTCGCACCGCGCTTCGGGCGTCGGGTGTGGGTGCGCGGGACGGTTCGCGACCTGAAGGAGAACCCGCGCAGCGGCCATCTCTTCCTCACACTCTGCGATCCGGGACGCGGGCGTCGGGGGCGCGACGCCACGCTGCGGGCGGTGTGCTGGTCGACGACGTGGCCGCGCGTCCGACGACGGCTCCAGCGCGCCGGTGTCGCGCTGACCGAGGGCTGCGAGGTCCGCGTCGCCGCGCGCGTCGACGTCTGGGACGGCGGCCAGCTCGCGTTGACGGTGGAGGACGTCGACGTCGACGCGCTCGTCGGCCGCCTCGCCCTCGCGCGCGCGGAGCTCTGCACGGCGCTCAGAGCGGAGGGTTTGTGGGACGCGAACCGCGCGCTCGAGCTCTCGCCGCTGCCGTTGCACGTCGGCCTCGTCGCGGCGCCGGGGACGCAGGGGGAGGCCGACTTCTGCGGCGTGCTCGCGTCGTCGGGCTTCTCGTTCCACGTGGAGGTCGCGGCCGCAACGGTGCAGGGCCCGCAGGCATCCGTGTCGATCGCGGGTGCGGTGCGCGCACTGTCCACCGCGCACGCGCGCGGCGCCGCCCTCGACGTCGTCGTCCTCGTCCGCGGCGGAGGCAGCCAGGCCGATCTCGCCGCGTTCGACGACGAGCGGGTCGCGCGTGCGGTCGCGACCTGCCCGGTTCCCGTGTGGGCCGGCATCGGCCACACGGACGACCGGACCGTAACCGACGAGCTCGCGCACCGGTGCTTCGCGACGCCGACGGCAGCGGCGCACGGCCTCGTGCACGAGGTACGTGCCGCGGCCGCCGCCGTCACCGACCGGGCCCAGCGCGTGACCGCGTCGGTCCGCGACCGCCTCGCGGCGGCCGGCCACGGGGTGCACCTCCACGAGGAGCGCGCGCACGTCGCGGCACGACGCGCGTTGCGAACAGAAGCCACGCGAGCTGCGCACGAGGCACTCCGGGTCGAGCACGCCGCGACGAGCACGCTGATCCGCGCGTCGGCAAGGGTCGACGCGTACGCGAGCGAGGCGCGCGCGCGATCCGTCGCGGCGTTGCGCGTCGCGCTCGCGGAGCTCGACCGGCGCCACGCGGTCCTCGACGGCGCCGACCCGTCACGCATCCTCCGGAGAGGGTTCAGCCTGACGCGGCGAGCCGACGGCACCCTCGTGCGCGACGCCGCGACGCTGCAGCCGGGTGACGAGCTCGTGACCCGCCTGTCGCAGGGCGCGGTGCGATCGCGCGTCGAGCAGAGCGCGCGATGACCGCGATGCCGCCCGAGGAGCTCGCCTACCGCGACGCGCTCGCCGAGCTCGACGACATCGTGCGCGAGCTGGAAGCGGACGACGTCGACGTCGACGTCGTGGCCGAGCGTCTCGAGCGCGCGACCGCGCTCGTCACCGAGCTGAAGCGGCGCATCCACGACGCGCAGGCGCGGGTCGAGCGTCTCGCACCCCGCCTCGAGCAGGCCGCCGCGCCCGACGACGACGGCGAATGAAGGACACGAGCCGGCCGGGTCGACACCGCTCCGGCGTCCCGGTCTCCGACCACGCCTCCGCTCTGTCTCCGACCAAGCGCGCGGCGCGGATCGCGCGCGTGCTCGCTCGCCACGGCCTCGGGTACCTCGTCGACGTCGTCGGGCTCGAGCACCTCGTCCGGCGTCACGACCACACGGACGCCGAGACCGCCGGGCCCGAGCACCTCCGCGAGGCCCTGGAGGACCTCGGCCCGACGTTCGTCAAGCTCGGGCAGCTGCTGTCGACGCGCGCCGATCTCGTCCCGCCCGCGTACGAGAACGAGCTCACGCGGCTGCAGGACGCCGCCCCGCCCGTCGCGTACACGACTGTCGCCCGCACCGTGAAGCGGGCGCTCGGCCGCCCCGTCGACCAGGCGTTCGCGTCGTTCGAGCGCGAGCCGATCGCGGCGGCGTCGATCGGGCAGGTGCACGGTGCCGTGCTGCACGACGGCGCGCGTGTCGCGGTGAAGGTACGGAGACCGCGCATCACCGACATCGTCGACGAGGACCTCGATCTGATCACGCGTCTCGCGGAGGTCGCGCAACGACGGTGGTCGCTGGCGGCGCGCTACGACCCGGTCGGGCTGGCGCAGGAGTTCGCGACGACGCTGCGCGGCGAGCTCGACTACCGCCGCGAGGGCGAGAGCGCGGACCACATCCGTCGCGAGCTCGCGTCGACCGGGCTCGTGCACGTGCCCGTCGTCCACTGGGACCACACGACGACCGAGGTGCTCACGCTCGAGCGCATCGACGGCCGCAAGATCACCGACGTCGACGGCCTCGACGCAGACGGGATCGACCGCGCCGCGGTCGCCCGCCGGTTCTGCGACGTGTACCTCCAGATGGTGTTCGTGCACGGGTTCTTCCACGCCGACCCCCATCCAGGCAACGTGTTCGTCGAACCGGACGGAACGGTCGCGCTCGTCGACTACGGCATGGTCGGGCGCGTCGGCACGAGCACGCGCCAGTCGCTCGGGAAGGTGCTCGTCGCGCTCGTCGGCATGGATGCCGACGCGCTCGCCGCGGCGATGGCCGAGCTCGGCGTCGCGCCATCGGCCGACGACGCTCGACCCCTGCGCGACGATCTCGCGGAGTTCCTCGTCAACTACGGCGACAAGCCGCTCGCGGAGCTCGAGATCCGCTCACTGCTCGGCGACATGCTCGCCGTCGTGCGCCGTCACCACCTGCGACTGCCGCACGAGCTCGCGCTGCTGCTCAAGACGGTCATGACGTGCGAAGGCGTCGCCGAGCAGCTCGACCCGGGGTTCGAGCTGCTCCCGCTGCTCGTCCCGTACGCGTCCACGCTGCAACAGCCCGCGCGCGGCTGACGCGGGCGCGTCACCACTCGGTGCGCGTCGTCTCCCACACCTCGAGCGGGAACCCCAGCGTCGGATGCGCCGTCCGGCGCCACCACCGCATGCCGAGGCGCCGCATCACGGCTCCGGAGCGGGGGTTGTCGGAGTTGTGGATGCCGAGCAGACGGTCGTCGCCGGCCGTCCCGAAGTACCAGTCGATCACGGCACGCGCGGCCTCCGTCGCGTAGCCGTGACCCTGGTGGCGCTGCACGATCGTCCACCCGACGTCACGCGCCGGCATCACCTCCGGGAGCCACTCGGGTGTCGCGAACCCGACCGTGCCGACGAGATCACCGTCGCGGTTCGTCACGACGAAGGGGCCGCACCCGTGGTCACGCCAGTGCGTGAGCGCGCGGGCCAGGTCGACGATGCACTCGTCCTCCGTGTGGGGGACGCCGCGGTGGATGTGACGCATCAGCTCCGGGTCGGTGTGGATCCGCACGACGACGTCGAGGTCACCCGACGTGAGCGGCCGGAGCTGCAGCCGCGGCGTCTCGAGGACCTGGTCGCCGGCCGTGTCCAGCATGTCCATGGCTCTCTCGGCTCCGCCCTCCCGGCCGTCCGGCCAGGGCTGCACGTCGTCGCGCACACCGGCCACCGTATCGACGCCTGGATGTTCTTTCCTAGCCTGGGTGGGTACAGCAAAGGGGGCGCAATGACGATCGATGCCGGACCGACCGCGAGCGGCGACGTGGAGGTCGCCGCGCACGACCGGACCTTCGCCTGGAACGGCGACGCGGGCGAGCCGCTGTCGAAGTGGTTCGCCGAAGGTCTGCGTGCACGGATGCTCGACGCGGGCTACCGCGAGTGCCCGGAGCCGGGTCCCGACGTCCACGTCGTGCTGCACCACGTCGATCCCGCCAAGCCGCGGCCGTATCGCCGCAAAGCGGCACCGACGTTCGTCGTCGCGATCATGCCGCTCGCCGCGCCGCCGGACGACGTGCTGCGCGCGGGCTATCCCGTCCTCGTGCGCGCGCTGGCCAACGTCGCCGTCCTCCTGAGCGACGGCCCGGACGGGCGCGCCGCGCACTTCGTGACCCTCGAGCAGGGGACCTACACGGTGCGCGAGCGTGACGGCGCCGACGAGCCCGCGTTCTTCGAACGCGTCTTCGCGCGCGTCGAGCCGCTCGCGATGTCGCGGCTCGTGATCGCCAACGAGTTCGTCGACGACCTGCCCATCGAGCTGTGGGACGGCGACGAGCAGACTCGCCAGATCCGCCGCGCGGGTGAGCGTCTCGCGGCACTCGACCTGCTGCCGGCGGCGTTCCCGATCGAGGAGATCCTGCCGCCGCGCGATCTGCGCCACGTGAAGCTGCTGTACGGGATCGGCGGGCTGAGCTACGGCAACGTCAGCGCGCGCTTCCGGGGCGACCCGGTCGAGTCGAGCGCGACGGGCCCGGCGTTCTGGATGAGCGCGAGCGGCGTCGACAAGGGCGACCTGCGCGTCGTCGGCGAGCACGTGCTGCTCGTGCGCGGGTACGACCCCCGGCTCGGCGCGATGGTGCTGTCGGTGCCGCCGAACGTCACGCCGCGACGCGTGTCGGTCGACGCGATCGAGCACTGGAAGATCTACCGCGAGCATCCCGACGTCGGCGCGATCCTGCACGTCCACGCGTGGATGGACGGCGTGCGCGCGACCGAGATCAACTACCCGTGCGGGACGCTCGAGCTCGCGGACGCGGTCGCCGATCTCGTGCGTGCCGACCCCGACCCGTCGCACGCGGTCGTCGGCCAGCGCAACCACGGGCTCACGATCACCGGCCCGACCCTCGACGAGATCTTCGAGCGCATCGACGGCCGGATCGTCCGCAACGTCCCGATGGACTAGCGATATCGCTGGCTCCCTCGGGCCCGGCCGGATCGGGCATCCGCCCACGGCCGGGCTTCGTCCGCACTATGTCGGCGCTTCCACCGTCAGCTTCGGGTCGCGCGGTGCGGGGAGGTTGTCGAGGAGGTCGGCGACGAGGTCCGCGCGCAGCGACGCGCACGACGGGTCGTCCCACCGGTTCTCCCACTGCAACGGGTCGACGGACAGGTCGTAGAGCTCGCCCTCGGTCCCGTCGTACATGCCGCCCCGCTCGTACACGGTGCACACGTAGCCGTCGCGCGCGATCGACCGCAGGTGCATGTCGACGTGCTCGAACTGGCTGTCCCACTCGGTGATCACGCGCTCGCGTCCCGAGCCCGGCGCGACGGGCAGGGGCTCGCCCTGCATCCACTCGGGGACGTCGACACCCGCGATCGCGCAGAAGGTCGGCGCGAGGTCGAGCTGCCCGACCGGCTCGTGCACCTCGGCGGGCGCGACACCGGCCGACGGCGCCGGACGCCACACGAGCGGCAGCCGCATGAGCGCGTCGCAGTGGTAGGCACCCTTGAACAGCAGCCCGAAGTCGCCCTGCAGCTCGCCGTGGTCCGTCGTGAAGAAGACGTCCGTGTCGTCGAGCCAGCCCCGCTCGCCGATGCGCGCCATCACACGACCGATCGCCTCGTCGATGAGCTCGTTCTCGACGTGCGTGAGCGCGTTGACCTCGCGCACCTGGTCGTGCGTCATGTTCGCGGGGACGAAGGCAGTCGGCCCGCCCTCGAGGTTCTGGAACGTGCCGTCGAAGTAGCCGAGCCAGTGCCGCGGCTTGCGGGCGAGGATCTCGCGGCACTTGTCGATGCTGCCGGGGTGACCCTCGGGCAGGTCGAGGTCGCGCCAGTCGACGCGTGACACCTCGCTGAGCGGCGGGTCCCACGGGTGGTGCGGATCCGGGAAGCTCATCCACACGAACCACGGCTCGTCGCCGTCCAGCGCGTCGAGCCACGCGAGCGTGCGATCGGCGACCCAGTCGGTGTGGTAGTGCTCCCGCGGGATCGGGTTGTGCGTCGTCTGCGGCGCGCCGGTGTCACCACCGGGTGCGTCGTTGAGCGCACCGTTCACGACGAGCGCGTAGTACCCGTCCGCCTCGCCCGGATGGTTGGCACGCAACCACGTGCCATAGTGCCACCAGTACGGCTTCGCGCCGTGCATCGCGAGCTCCATGTGCTCGAACCCGCGGTACGGACCGTAGGAGTCCTCCTCGGCGAGGCGGTTCTCCTGCCACCGGTGCCCGGGGTCGAACGCGGGCTCGAAGTGCGCCTTGCCGACCAGCGCGGTGCGGTAGCCGGCGACGTCGTGCAGGTAGCCGGCGACCGACGGCGCGTCCACCGGCAGCGGCACGCCGTTCGCGTAGACGCCGTGCGTGCGCGGGTACTGGCCGGTGATCATCGTCGAGCGCGCCGGCATGCACACGACGTTCTGGTTGTGCGCGCGGTGGTAGTTCACACCGTCGCGCGCGAGCGCGTCGACGACCGGCGTGCGCGCGATCGTCCCGCCGTTGCACCCGAGCGAGTCGTAGCGCTGCTGATCCGTCGTGACGAAGAGGATGTTGCGCGTGCGCGCGCTCACCGCCGGAGCTCCCGCGGCGTGCACGCGACGACGATCGTGCGCTCGAGTCCACCTTCACGGTGCGAGTGGGCCGCGTTGTACTCGTCGGTCGTCACCATGTCGACGAACGCCTTGCGCGACGGGTACTCGACGAGCACGACGGCGTCCCAGTCCTCGTCGGGATCGCCGATGAGCACCTGGTCGGCACGCCCGTTCCAGAGCACCTTGCCGCCGCGCTCCTCGATCATCTCGACGACGGCGTCGCCGTAGCGCCCGTACTCCGCGCCTCCGCTCGAGCTCCCGTCGTCGGCGCGCGGCTTGAACTTCAAGAGGTTCAGCATCACCACGGGGCCCGTCTCGCTCGACGTCGCCAGCTCACGGAACTGCTCGGCGTTCGGTGTGATCCGGGGCATCAGATCGCCTCCCTGACCGTGCGGAAGGAAGTAGTCGCACGCGTCGTGCGAGTATCCTCCAGCGCCATGACCGACGCAAGCGCGATCACCGACGGACGCGTCCTGCGCGGCGAGCGGAACCGCACCGCGCTCGTCGAGGCGCTGCTCGAGCTGGTCGACGAGGGTGACGTGCACCCGACGGCGCCGCGCATCGCCGAGCGGGCCGGCCTCTCGCTGCGGACGGTCTTCCAGCACTTCGCGGACATGGAGTCGCTGTACGCGGCCGTCGCCGACCGCCAGACGGAGCGGGTCCGTGCCCTCGTCGCGGAGACGGTCGATCCGTCGCTGCCGCTCGCCCGCCGGATCGACGGGCTGGTCGAGCAGCGGGCCCGGTTCTACGAGACGGTCACGCCCGTCCGGCGGGCGTCGCTGCTCGTGGCCCACCGGTCGCCCGAGCTCACAGCCCGTCTGGAGGGCGTCACCCGCTACCTGCGGCGCCAGCTCGCCACGACGTTCGAGCCGGAGCTGGCCGCACTCGGCCGGGGCCGGCGTTCCGACGTGCTCTCCGCGCTCGAGGTGGCGACCTCGTGGGAGACCTGGGACTCGCTGCGCCGCGGGCAGCGCCGCTCGGCTGCGGCCGCGGCGCGGACGGTCCGCGTGCTCGTGGGCGCGACGTTGGGCACGATGGGGTCGTGAACCGCGCGCGAAGGGGTGACGTGATGAAGCGCTACGACGGGTCGATCGCGGTCGTGACGGGAGCGTCGTCGGGGATCGGAAGGCGCATCGCGCTCGACCTCGCGGCGCGGGGGGCGGTGGTCGTCGGGATGGCCCGTCGCGAGGACCTGCTCGCCCGGCTGGAGGACGAGCTGCGCGCGACGTCCCCGGAGAGCGGCGCGTCCGTGTGCGACGTGAGCGACACGGACGCGTTCCGCGACGAGCTCGCGTGCATCGAGCGTGAGCACGGTCGCATCGACGTCCTCGTGAACAACGCGGGGATCGGGGGCACGACGCCGATCGTCGGCACCGAGGCCGCGGGCCTCGACCGGTACCGGCAGATGATGGAGACGAACTACTTCGCGACCGTCGCAGGCACGCTTGCGGTGATGCCGGGGATGGTCCGCCGGCAGGCGGGGATCGTCGTCAACGTGTCGTCCGACAGCGCCCGCGCGCCCGAGCCCACCGAGTCCGCGTACTGCGCGACGAAGGCCGCGGTGTCGGCGTTCTCCGAGTCGGTCGCGCACGAGGTCGCGCCGCACGGCGTGAAGGTCCACCTGCTGTACCCGGCGTGGGTCCCGACCGCGATGGGCATGGCCGGTGTCGAGGAGCGGGGCGCGTCACTGCCGCCGAAGCCCGTCCGGCGAACGGAGCAGCAGGTGTCCGAGCTGCTGCTGGAGCGGATGGGCGGCGAGCGCATGGAGATCAACGCGGCGTGGCTGCCGTTGCTCGCACCGATCGGCCGCACGCTCGCCCCGCGCGCCTACCAGCGCGGCATGCGCAAGTTCGCGCACACCCACTAGGGAGGGCGCCCTGCGCGACGACGGGCCCGCGCGCTGGAGAGGCACCTCGGGTGCGAGCAGCTGTTGGTCGCCCGTAGCGGCGAGCTTGCGAGCGCGTCGTGAAACGACAATCCCGAGGGTCGGAAGCGGGACCGCAGGCGGCGGACCGCGGCCCTCGCTCCCGACACTCGGGCGTCGACGCAGCCGTTCTGCAGCGGGCGCGGCGGTGCCACGCTGCAGTCGAGCCACGCTGGCCTCGATCTTCCGGCACCGCCGATGAGGTAGCGATGAGATCGGACTGAGGTCGGGCGAAGAGCCGGCCCGTCTCAGGCCCGGCGGACGGGCTCCGGCTCGAGGTCCACCGGTACCGGCTCCTCGAGGTCGACGACCGGCAGCCGGACCCGCATGAGCGTGCCGCCCCCGGGCGCGGCTTCAGCGCCGACGGTCCCGCGGTGTGCCTCCACGACCCGCCGGACGATCGCCAGGCCGAGCCCCGAGCCGGGCATCGACCGGGCGGCCGGCGCCCGGTAGAACCGGTCGAAGACCTTCTCGCGCAGCTCGGGCGCGATGCCCGGCCCGTGGTCGCGGACGGTGACCTCGCCCTCGGCCGTCTGCACGACCTCGACGTGCGCACCGTCGGGGCTCCACTTGCTCGCGTTGTCGAGCAGGTTCGTGAGCGCGCGCTCGAGCATCTGTCGCTGACCGCGGACCAGGCACGGAGCGGTCGACGCCTCGAACACGAGCGCCGGTGCATGCCGGCGGGCGCGGTTGACCGCGTGCGTGACGACCTCGTCGAGGCGGACGTCGACCATCTCCTGCTCGACGGTCGGCCGGTCCTCGCGCGCGAGCTCGACGAGGTCCTCGACGAGGACGCCGAACTCCTCGAGCTGCGCGGTCACGTCGGCGAGCAGCCGCTCGCGCTCGTACGGGTCGATGTTCGGGGCGCGCGCGAGCACCTCGATGTTGGTGCGCAGGCTCGTGAGCGGCGTGCGCAGCTCGTGGCTGGCGTCCGCGACGAGCTGCTGCTGCTGGTCGCGCGACGACGCGAGCGCGGCGAGCATCTCGTTGAAGCTCTCGGCCAGCCGGCCCAGCTCGTCGCTGCGGTCGACGGGGATCGACGCCCCGAGGTCCTGGGTCTCCGCGACGTGCTCGGCCGCGTCCGTCAACCGCTTCACGGGCCGCAGCGCGCTGCGCGCCACCACGAGCCCCAACCCGGCCGCGATCACGACACCGCCCGCGGCGACGAGGAGCAGCACGATGCGGAGATGGCCGAGCGTGTTGTCGGCCTCGGTCAGCGACCGCGCGATCTGGACGGCGGCGACCGTCGGATCCCCGCCCGCGGGCTCCGTCGTGATCATCCGCATGTGGACACCGTCGATGTGCACGCTCTCGATCACGTACTCGTGCTGACCGGCTGCGACGGCGCGGTCGCGTGCGCTGACGGGAAGCGCGGGCTGATCCGCCGGACGAGCCGTCGTGCCGTCGGTGCGGATCACCTGCACGAAGCGCTGCTCCCCGGGGGGCAGCCGCGGACCGAAGAACCCTCCGTCGAAACCGTCCGTCTCGACCCGCTGAGGCTGACGGAGCGTGTTGTCGACCTGCACATAGAGCTGGTGACGGACCTCGAAGTACGCGACCGCCGACGCGAGGACGACCGCGACCGCGACCGCGGCCGCCGCCAGGAGCGCGACGCGCGTCCGGAAGCTCAAGGCGCGGCGCTTCGACGGTGTGGCATCGACCGGCTCCGCGGGGGGAACGGCGTCCGGCGCGTCCGGGTCGAGCGGCGTGAGGTCCTCGTCGCCGAGCACGGCGTCGGCGTCGCGCGTGCCGCGACGGAACACGCTCACGGTTCCCGCAGCACGTAGCCCACACCGCGCACGGTGTGGATCAGCCGCGGCTCACCTCCGGCCTCGGTCTTGCGGCGCAAGTACCCGATGTAGACCTCCAGCGAGTTCGAGTTGTACCCGAAGTCGTATCCCCACACGCGGTCGAAGATCACCTCACGGGTCAGGACCTTCCGCGCGTTGCGCAGCAGGAGCTCGAGCAGGAGGAACTCCGTGCGCGTGAGCTCGATGCGACGCTCGCCGCGGTAGACGTCGCGCGTCTCGGGGTCGAGCGACAGGTCCTCGAAGCGGAGGACCGCGTCCTCACCCGGTCCGCCCGTCCGGCGCAGCAGCGCACGGAGGCGCGCGAGGAGCTCCTCGAGCGCGAACGGCTTGACGAGGTAGTCGTCGGCGCCGGCGTCGAGACCCGTCACGCGGTCGGAGACGCGGTCGCGGGCCGTCAGCAGCAGGATCGGCACGGGATCACCCGCCTGGCGCAGCCGTTCGCAGACCTCGATGCCGTCGACCTTGGGCATCATGACGTCGAGGACGACCGCGTCGGCCGGCGTCACCGCGAGCTGCTGCAGCGCCTCGTTGCCGTCGGCCGCGACGCCGACCTCGTAGCCCTCGAGGTGCAGCGCGCGCTCGACCGCCCGCCGCACGGCCGGCTCGTCGTCCACGACCAGGATCCGCATGGCCTCCCAGTGTGACGTACGAAGCTGAACGGCGAGTAAGGCGAGCGACCGCTCGATGCGGCACTCGCCTGAGAATTACTTGAACCGGGGCTCCGCGGCCCGAGCGAGGCTCTCCTCCTTGTGGACCCGCTCGTCGAGCGAGATCTGGCGGAAGAGGTCGCCGAGCGACTCGAAGTGGCCGTAGTCGTCGGCGAAGAGCCCGTCGTAACGCCGGGCCTCGAGGCTCGTGTTCTCGCGGACGAACAGCGCGTACTCGTGCTCGGCGTGGTCCTCGAAGTCGGCGTTCAGGAGGTAGCTCCATGCCGGCTTCACGACGTAGAGAAGCCACGACAGCTGGTAGTAGACGAACGCGAGCAGCTGGGGCAGGAGTCGGTACCGCACGAACGGCTCGCGGCCGGGCTGCTCGTCGACGAGCTCCTCGAGGATCAGCAGGTGCCACTGCTCGTTGTCCTGCTGGACGCGGCTCTCGGCGACGCGCTCGAAGATCCGGCGCGCGAACTCCGGCTTCGAGTAGCGGTGCGTGACCGCGACGTACGCGACGTTCTCCCACGCCTGGTACGGCACGCGGGCGATGACCTCGAGGACCTTGAACTTCGAGAGCGTGCGAGGCCGGCCGTAGAAGAGGTCGAGCAGGGCGAACAGGAGCCGGGCCGGAGGGCCGTAGCGGCGCCGGGGCGTCGCGAGCGTCCGGGCCTGCTCCTCGCGCAGCTCGGCGGACGTGCGCTCGACGAGCATGTTTCGACCATACCGACCGTCGTCGCGCGCGGGAGAACCCGCGTCATGTGCCCGGTGTCATCACCTACGGTCGCGGCATCGCCGCGCTCCCCCGTTCGCTCTCGCCCCTGCGTCACCGGCCGTTCGCGCTGCTGTGGAGCGGCGCGTTCACGTCGAACATCGGCACGTGGATGGAGACGGTCGCGGTCGGGATCCTCGTGCAGACGAGCACGAACAAGGCGACGTGGAGCGGCCTCGTGCTCGCGGCCGGGTTCGCGCCGAACGGCTTGCTCGGGCCGATCGGCGGCGCGCTCGCGGACCGCGTCCCCCGGCGGCTGCTGCTCCTCACGACGACGAGCGTGCAGACCGCGCTCGCCGGGACGCTGGCCGCGCTCGCGGCATTCGGCAAGCCGGCGCCCGGGATCGTCGTGCTCATCGTGTTCCTGTCGGGCTGCGCGAACGCGATCGGGTTCCCCGCGTACCAAGCGCTCCTGCCCGACCTCGTGCCGGTGGAGGACCTCGCGGGCGCGGTCGCGCTGTCGTCAGCGCAGTGGAACCTCGGACGCGTGATCGGGCCCGCGCTCGCGGGCGTCGTCATCGCCGCGGGGAGCTACGCGTCGGCGTTCACGATCAACACGATCTCGTTCTTCGCCGTGATCTTCGTCCTGCTGTCGCTGCGGCTGCCGCCACCCGAGCCGGAGGGGCATGCGCCGCTGCTGCAGTCGATCCGCGCCGGTGTGCGCTTCGGCAACGACGACCCCGGACTCCGTGTCGCGTTCGCGGTGCTCGGGTTCGCCGCGTTCCTCGCCGCGCCGTTCATCGCGCTGGTCCCCGCGTTCGGCGACAAGGTGTTCCACGACGCGACGACGGGAACCGCCGCGCTCGTGACCGCGCAGGGCATCGGCGCGGTCGTCATGGGGCTCGCCCTGGGCCCGCTGCACGCACGCCTCGGGAACCGGCGCACGTTGCTCGGCGCCGCGACGCTGCTGCCGTTCGCGCTCGTCGGCTACGCGAGCGCGCCGTCGTTGTGGCTCGGCGTGCTCGGCATCGCGTTCGTCGGGTTCCTGTACCTCGGTGTGCTCTCGAGCTGTACGACGATCGCGCAGCTGCGCACGCCGACCTACATCCGCGGTCGCGTCCTCAGCCTGCTGATGGCGCTCCTCGGGATCCTCTACCCGATCGGGACGATCGCTCAGGGAGCGCTCGGCGACGGTGTGGGTCTGCGCGAGACGACGATCGGCGCGGCCGCGCTGTTCCTCGTCGCCGTCGTCGCGTTGCGCATGACCGCGCGCGCCTGGCTCGCGCGCCTCGACGACGAGACGACGTCGATCACCGACACGCCCGTCCCGGCGACCGAGACCGCGACAGGCGACGCGGTCACGCCCGCCTGAGCGTCGCGACGCTGATCCCGAGCAGCGCCGCCGCGCACGCCATCTCACCGAGCCACCACAGACCGAACTCGTGGTGACCGGTCGTCGGGCACGCGATCGTCGCCGCGACGAACACGACGGCCGCGCCGAGCGACGCGAGCAGTCCCCAGCGACGCCGCGCGATCAGCCCGGGCAACATGACGGCGAGCGTGGCGAGGAACACGACGGAGATCGCGCTCTCGATCCACGCCGGAACCGCGTTCGGGTTCGCCGGCGCCGGCTCGATCGCCTGCGCGATCCCGAACAGCACGTACCACGCGATGCCGACGCCGGCGGCCACGCGACCGTCGATCCGCTCGCACAGCCACTGCCGCGTGTCGGGCCGTGTCCGGTCCGGCGTCGCGACTGCGGGGCGGGGCTGGGTCTCGAGCTGTGTGGCCACGGTCGACCTCCTCGTTCGCGTCACAGTCTGCCCACCGGGGGGCGTTGTCACCGCGCGCCCCTTCGCCGGTACCGTCCTACGCCCGGACGCGGACGGCACGGAGGACCGGCGATGGTGATCGAGCTTGAGCGGCGGGGCCGGACGGCGGTCGTCACGATCAACCGGCCCGACGCGCGCAACGCCGTCAACGGTGAGGTCGCCGAGGCGATGGAATCGACGCTCGACGAGCTCGAGCGCGACGACGACGTGCGCGTCGTCGTCGTCACCGGCGCAGGGCCCACCTTCTGCGCGGGTGCCGACCTCAAGGCCGTCTCGCGCGGTGGCGGCGGCGAGGTCGCGACGAAGCGCGGTGGCTTCGCGGGGTTCACGCACCGAGACTTCCCCAAGCCGGTCATCGCGGCGGTCAACGGGCCCGCGGTCGCGGGTGGATTCGAGATCGTCCTCGCGTGCGACATCGTCGTCGCGGCCGACGAGGCCGTGTTCGGGATCCCCGAGGTCAAGCGCGGGCTGTTCGCGGCCGCCGGCGGACTGATCCGCCTGCCGAAGCGCGTCGCGCTCCCGCTCGCGATGGAGCTCGCGCTGACGGGCGACACGATCGACGCGCAACGCGCGTACACGGTCGGGCTCGCGAACCGTGTCGTCCCGCGCGACCGGGTCGTCGACGAGGCAGTCGCGATCGCGGAGCGCATCGCGGGTCACCCGCAGCTCGCGGTGCTCAATGCACGACGCATGGTGCGCGAGGCGCTCGACCTCCCAGAGGCCGACGCGTGGAAGCGCAGCAACGAGCTCGCGATCGAGGTGTTCCGCCGACCGGACGCGATCGAGGGCGCGACCGCGTTCTCCGAGAAGCGCGACCCGAACTGGAGCGAGTGAGCGGCTAGTGCGACGCCGACGACACGATCGACTCGTGCGCGTCGAGCACGACGTGGATCACGAGACGGGCTGCGGTCGCGGCGGCGAGCGTGACGATCGCGACGACGGCGACGACCGCGGCGGTCAGCCAGCTCGGACCGAACCCGCTCGCCACGACCACGATGAACGACAGCGTGCTGACGAGGTAGAGCGCCCACCAGCGGGCGACGACGTGGCGGCCGCGGTGCCCCGGGGGGAGCAGGTCGCACGTGGACTGGTACGGCCACCAGAGGTTGAGGATCGGGATGATGAACGAGCACGCGGCGAGCGCGGGCGTCCGTCGGGCCGGGATCCCGAGCAGCCGGGCGAGGTCGGCTGAGCGGTACATCCACACGAGGAAGATCACGCCCGCGGCGAGCACGGCGAGCGACGCGAACTGCAGCACCGGTGCGACGCTCGCCGCGGTTCCGGTGAGCGTCGGCGTGCGCCCGGCGCGGAAGTCCGAGAAGTGGTCGGCGTACCAGCGGGCCTGGAACCCGAACGCGACGTAGTACAGGGCCTGGAGCGGACCCGCCCACAGCATCGCCAGGCTCGCCCAGTGCGCGCTCGACCGCATCGGCGCCAGCCGCACCTCACCGGTGACGGCGCCGTGGGACCCGCTCGCCGAGGCCCCGCCCGGCCAGCCCGTCGAGCGGTCGACGCCCGCCGCCCCGTTCGTGCCCGTGCCGCCCGCCGTCCCCGCCGGCGTGGCCGAGCCGACGGTGCCCGACGGCGAGGACTCCGCCGGCGGGTAGAGGTGCGGCGTCCAGGCGCGGCCGTCCCACCAGCGCAGCTTCTCGGTGCCCCACGGGTCGGGGAACCAGCCGGGCGTCCCCTCGACGGGTTCGGCGCCCCCGAACCCCGAGGTCGACGTCATGGCGGTCGACGCTACCCGCCCGCAGTCGCGGTCGCGGGACGGCGCCTCGCGATCCCGAGGACGGGAGCGATCACTCCTACAATCGGCGCGTGGTCTCCGGAGAAGCGACCGACCCGCGCCGACTGCGCGTCGAGGAGCTCGCCCAGCGGGCCGGCGTGTCCGTCGACACCGTGCGCTTCTACCAGAAGCGCCGGCTCCTCCCGCCGCCGGAGCGCGAGGGACGCATCGGCTGGTACGGCGGCGAGCACGTCGAACGGCTGACCCGCATCCGCGAGCTGCAGCAGCGCGGCTTCTCGCTCACGCTGATCCGCCGGCTGCTCGACGGCGAGCTCGCGCCCGCGGACGTCCCGCTCGCGGCCGCGGTCGTCGACGCCGGTGACCGCGACGACGCGTCGGCGGAGCCGGAGGAGTTCCTCACCCTCGACGACGTCGCCGCGCGTTCGGGTGTGCCGCGCCCGTTGATCGACGCGGTCGTGCGCGAAGGGCTGCTCGTGCCGCGCGTCCTCGACGACGAGCCTCGCTTCACGCCGGCCGACGTCGCGATCGTGCGGGAGGGGCTGAAGCTCCTCGAGGTGGGTCTGCCGCTGCCCGAGCTGCTCGGTCTCGCGCGCCGCCACCACGAGGCAACGCGTGCCGTCGCGGAGGAGGCCGTCGCGCTGTTCGACGCGCACGTCCGCGCGCGCGTGCGCGACTCGGACGCGAGCGACGACGAGAAGGCGCAGCGGCTCGTCGACGCGTTCCGTGTCCTCCTCCCGTCGGTGACGGCGCTCGTCGCGCACCACTTCCGTCGCGTGCTGCTCAACGTCGCCGAGGAGCACCTGGAGCGAGTGGGCGAACCGACCGAGGTCGCGGCCGCGCAGGCCGAGGCGACGCGCCGTCTGGAGATCGTGTGGCCCGCGTAGCGCTCCCGCGCGGCGACGAGAAGCGCGCGTGGGTCGAGGAGATGTTCGACCGCGTCGCGCCGAGCTACGAGCGCGTCAACCGTGTGATCTCCCTCGGTCAGGACCGCAAGTGGCGACGTGACGTGGTGCGCGCGCTCGCGTTGCCGCCCGCATCCGTCGTGCTCGATGTCGCGTGCGGGACGGGCGACCTGTGCCGCGAGCTCGGGAACGCAAAGCACCGGCCCGTCGGCGTCGACCTCTCGGCCGGGATGCTCGCGACCGCGCGCGGGTGCGGTCCGCTCGTGCGCGGCGACGCGCTCGCGATGGCGGTGCGCGACGGCGCTGTGGACGGCGTCGTGTGCGGGTTCGCGCTCCGCAACCTCGTCGCGCTCGAGCCGTTCTTCGCCGAGTGCGCGCGCGTGCTGCGCGCCGGCGGACGGTTCGTGGCGGTCGACGCCTCCGTCCCCGCCAACGCGTTCGCGCGGGCGGGTCACGACCTGTGGTTCCGGCGGATCGTGCCGTGGATCGGTGGCCGGTTGTCGGGTGAGGTCGACGCCTACCGGTACCTCCCGGCGTCGACGGCCTACCTGCCCGACGGCGACGAGCTCGTGTCGCGGCTGCGCGACGCGGGGTTCGAGTCCGTCGCGCGGACGACGCGCATGGCCGGCGCCGTGCAGCTGCTGTCCGGCACGCGCAGGCCGGGCTCGTGACGACGCTCGCGCACGGCACGCGCCTCGTCGCGATGACGCGGCCTGTCGCGTTGACCCGTCCGCTCCTGGACGAGCTCGGCAACGACGGGTTCGCGTGGTTCCACGACGGCGCGGCGATCGTCACCGCGGGCATGGTCGCGACGCTCGACGCGGCCGAGGTCGAGTCGTTCCTGGCGGCGATCGAGCGTGACGACGCCGCCGGTCCGACCGGTCGTGGTCCGATCGCGTTCGGTGCGCTGCCGTTCCACCCGCGCGCGCCGCGCCAGCTCGTCGTGCCGGCCCGAGTCGTCACCCGAGGCGCCGACGGGACCGCCTGGCTCACCGAGATCTCGGCTGCCGGTGGTACCGAGCGCGGTGGGCGCGTCGACGACCCGGGCGCGAGGCCCGGACCGGGCCGGTTCCTCGTGTCGTCCGTGCAGTCGCGGGCGCGCTGGTGCGCGAACGTCCTCGCCGCGCTGCGGGCGATCGAGTGCGGCGACATCGAGAAGGTCGTCCTCGCACGCGAGGTCGTCGTCGAGGCCGACCAGCCGTTCTCGCGGCGTGACGTGATCGCGCGTCTGCTCGCGTCGCAGCCCGGCTGCTTCGTCCACGCGGCGGGCGCGCTCGTCGGCGCGAGCCCGGAGCTGCTGGTCGCCCGGCACGGCGCCGCGGTGAACGCGCGCCCACTGGCCGGCACGACGCCGCGCGCCGACGGCGACGGCGCGCTGGCCTCGTCCCGCAAGGACAGGCACGAGCACGCCGTCGTGGCAGACGACGTCGTGGACGTGCTCGGCCGTCGTTGCGACGAGCTCGAGGTCTCCGGGCCGCAACTCGTCCGGCTCGCCGACGTCACGCACCTGGCGACGACGATCGAGGGCCGCCTCCGACCGCCCGCGCCGAGCGCGCTCGATCTCGCGCTCGCGCTGTCACCGACGCCGGCCGTCGCGGGAGCGCCGCGCGACGCGGCGCTGGCGTTCATCGACGCGGTCGAGGGCTTCGACCGCGGCTGCTACGCGGGGCCGGTCGGCTGGGTCGACGCGAACGGCGACGGCGAGTGGGCGGTCGCGTTGCGCGGCGCGATCGTCGATCGTCGCCGGGCGCGCCTCATCGCGGGCGCCGGCATCGTGGCGGGCTCCGACCCGGACGCCGAGTGGGCCGAGACGGAGTCGAAGCTCGCACCGATGCTGCGCGTCCTCGTCACACCCTGACCCGTCGTTCATGCGTCGTTGAGTGTCGCTATCCGACGTTCAGCGACGCATGAAGCGCGTGCATTGCGCCGGAACTGGCGGATCGGCGCGACGAGTCGGCACCAAGGACCGAAACGGCCGAGGTGCATCCTCATCGTCGGTTCTCGGCTCGCTGGGACGTCAGGAGCGCTTGCCCCCTGGCCGCGTGCTTCGCTTCAGAGCGATCCCGGCTCGGGAAGTAGGCGGGACCGGCAAGGCACGCACCCGCGCCCCCGCCGACCGCGGCGGCCGCGAGCACGACGGCGGCCCAGAACCGGCGGCCATTGCGCGCCGCCCGCCACGCGACGCGCGGCCCGGTGAACATGTCACGCAGGCAGACTGCCGCCACGAGGACCGCGACGGAGTACGTGATGATCGCAACGAGCACAGCTGGTCGCCTCGAGTGTCGCTACCCGAGCCTCCCGAAACCATCGGCAAGAAACCCGGACTCCTGACACTCGAGCGCCGGATCCGCCTCCATGCGTCGTGAAACCGTCCCATGCGCGGTTTCACGACGCATGAAGCGCTTGGGTGACCGCGTCCCAGGCGGCGCGGTGGCGAGCGACGTTCTCCTCGCGGTCGCTCGTCGCGATCACGACGTGGACGCCGCGACGCGCGATCGCGTCGTCGAGGGCCGGCACCACGTCGGCCGCCTTGTCGACGCGGCTCGCCGGGATGCCGTGCACGGCGGCGAGGGCGGCGAGGTCGACGTGCTGCGGCGTGGCGAACAGCTCCTCGAAGTGGGTGCGGCCGTCGGCCTGGGGCAGGAACGAGAAGATGCCGCCGCCGTCGTTGTCGAGCACGACGAAGACGGCATCCAGCTCGCGGCGCGCCGCGCCGAGCAGACCGTTGGCGTCGTGCAGGAAGCAGAGATCGCCAGCGAGCGCCACCGTCGGGTGCCCAGGCGAACCCGCGGCGATCCCGAGCGCGGTCGACACGAACCCGTCGATCCCGTTGACACCGCGGTTCGCGAAGAAGCGGACACCGGTGCGCGGCGCGGCGAACGCCTCGACGTCGCGCACGGGCATGCTCGACGCGACCACGACGTTGCCACCCTCGGGCACCGCAGCGACGACGTCACGCGCGACACGACCCTCGAACACGTCCTGCGACGCGTCGAGGAGGTCGGCGAGCGCGCGCCGCGCGACGAGCTCAGCGTGCAGCCACTCGTCGCACCACCGCGAACGTTCGCGCCCGACGCGCTCTGCGAGCGCGCCCGCGAGCGCGGTCGGGTCGCACGCGACGATCTCGTCGGCGTCACGGTACGGATCGAGCCAGGCGCCGCCCGCGGCGTGCACCACGACGTGCCGCGCGCCGCTCTCGTGGAGCCACGTCGTGGTCATCTTGCTCGTGAGCGGCGCGCCGAAGCGGAGCACGACGTCCGGGCGGTGGTTGTCCCCGAACCCGGCGCGCACGAGGGCCTCGTACGTCGAGACCGCGTGCGTGCCGGTGCGCAGGTTCGAGATCGGATCGGCGAGCACGGGCCAGCCCAGCGCGGCCGCGAGGCGATCGAGCACGCGCGCGTCGAGCTCGGCGCCCCAGCCCGCGACGATCATCCCGCGCTCGACCCGCACGAGGCCGTCGACGACGGCCGCCGGTGGCCCGACGGCACCGCGGGACACGCGGGTCCACGGCTCACCGCCCGTCCGCGGCGGGACGTCGACGAGCGGCTGGCCAGTCGGCACGAGCGGCTCGCGGAACGCGACGTTCACGTGCACCGGGCCGGGCCGCGTGCCGGTCGCCTCCGTGACCGCGCGCGCCGCGACGGCTCGCCACGCGCGCGTGACCGGAGCCGGCGCGTCCGCGGGTGCCTCGACGTCGACCGACCAACGAACCGCGTTGCCGTACAGGCTCACCTGGTCGATCGTCTGACCGGCGCCGGTGTCGCGCAGCTCGAACGGGCGGTCGGCCGTGCAGACGACGAGCGGGACGCCGCCGTGGTGCGCCTCGACGACGGCCGGGTGGAAGTTCGCCGCCGCCGTACCGGACGTGCACAGCACGACGGCCGGTCGACCGGTTGCCTTCGCGAGACCGAGCGCGAAGAACGACGCGCTGCGCTCGTCGAGATGGATGTGCACGCGAACGCGCCCGTCGCCCGCAAGTGCGAGCGCGAGCGGCGTCGAGCGTGAGCCGGGCGCGACGCAAGCGTCGGTGACGCCGGCGCGGGCCCACTCGTCGACGACGGCACGCGCGAACGCGGTGTTCGCATCACGGGTCATGCGAACATGCCCCGGTGCGGATCGTGTTCGTACCCGGCTTCACGCAGCCCGCGAGCTCGTGGGATCGCGTCCGGCAGGGGCTCGACGACACGGTCGCGCTCGACGTCCCCGACGGGCTCGACTTCGTCGCGACTGCGCACGCGATCGGCGACGCGGGCGGCCGCGCGATCTACGTCGGCTACTCGATGGGCGGACGGCTCGCGCTGCGCCTCGCGCTGGACCGGCCCGACGTCGTCGCCGGGCTCGGCCTCGTCAGCGCGTCGCCGGGCATCGCGGACGACCGCGAGCGGGCGGCACGTCGCGACGCCGACGACGAGCTCGCGCGCGACGTCGAGCGCGACGGCGTCGACGTGTTCCTCGACCGCTGGCTCGCGCAGCCGATGTTCGCGACGCTCGCCGCCGACGAAGCCGGCACCGACGCCCGCCGGGCGTCGAACACGGCCGAGCGACTGACGCACCAGCTGCGCGTGCTCGGCCAGGGTGCGCAGGAGCCCGTCTGGGACCGCCTCCGCGAGCTCACCGTGCCGGTCGAGCTCGCCGCCGGCGCGCTCGACGACAAGTACGTCGGCATCAGCCGCGACATGGCGCGCGCGATCGGCACGAACGCGCGCCTGACCGTCGTTGGCGGCACCGGCCACGCGCTGCACCTGCAGGAACCGGATGCCGCACGCGCGATGGCGGAGCGACTGCGTCACCGGGTGACCTCGTAGCGCGCCAGCAGGTCGGGATCGGGTGCGAGTGGCCGCGGCCGGATGACGCCGTCGTGCGGAACCAGCCGGTCGGCGACGACGTCCTCGTCCAGCAGCAACGCCGTCGCCAAGCCGCACGCGTAGGGCAGCTCCGGGAGTGCGCACGCCAGCGCGACGCCTGCCGCGATGCCGATCGACGTCTCCATCATCGACGTGACGATCGCGGGGACGCCGGCTGCCTCGGCGACGCGCAGCGCGTTGCGGACTCCGCCGAGGGGCTGCACCTTGAGCACGACCGCATCAGCCGCGTCCAGCCTCCGGACGCGGCGCGCGTCGTCGACGTCGCGAACGCACTCGTCGGCCGCGATCGCGACCGGAACGCGCGCACGAACCCGCGCGAGGTCGTCGAGCGACGCGACCGGCTGCTCCGCGAGCTCGAGGTCGTACGCGGCCATCCGCGTCAGCGCGTCGACCGCTGTGTGCACGTCCCACGCACCGTTGGCGTCGACGCGCAGCCGCGTCGACGCATCCACCGCGTTGCGCACCGCCGCGAGGCGGTCCAGGTCTTCGCGCGGATCGCGACGACCGACCTTCACCTTCACGCACGCGAACCCGGCCAGCGAACCGGGAGCGGGCAGCGGGCCGTCACCGACGAGCGCGTTCACGGGGACCTCGTCGCGCACGGCGCGGGGCCTGCCCCCGCACGCGGCCTCCTCGGCCGCGGCCCACGCGGCTCGCTCGGGGCACGGGTATCCCGGCAACGGCGAGCACTCACCCCAGCCGGCCGGGCCGTGCAGCAGCGTGACGTCGCGCCCGCCGAGACGCAGCCGGTGCACGTTCACGACAGCGCCAGACCCACCGTCAGCAGGACTCCGAGCACGAGTTGCAAGCGTGTCGTCGCGACGAGCGCGGCGACGAGACCGGGCGGGTCTGCTCGCGTCAGGACGAGCCGACACGGACCGAGCGCGAACGGGATCGCGAGCAGGCCGAGCAGCGCCAGCGGATGGGACACGCCGACGGCGAGGACCGCGACGAACGCGCCCGCGATGCACGCGACGAACAACCGACGCGCGTTGACGGCGCCGATGCGCACCGCGAGCGTGCGCTTCCCCGCCTCGACGTCGGTCGTGACGTCGCGGACGTTGTTCGCCAGCAAGATCGCGCACGCCGGCAGCCCCATCGCGAGCGATCCCCACCACGCCACGGCGGGGATGTCGTGCAACTGCACGAACGCGGAGCCAGCGGTCGCGACGAAGCCGAAGAACACGAGCACCGAGACCTCGCCCAGGCCTTCGTATCCGTACGGCCGCGGACCGCCCGTGTACAGCACGGCAGCCGCGATCGCGGCTGCGCCGACGAGCAGCAGCCACGGCGACACGACGATCGACACGACGAGTCCGACGACCGCGGCGAGCGTGAACGCGATCGCCGCGGCGCGCTTCACCGCGGTGGGCGACGCGAGACCCGACGCGGTGAGGCGGAGCGGCCCGCGCCGCTCGCGATCGGTGCCGCGGACGCCGTCGGAGTAGTCGTTCGCGTAGTTCACGCCGACCTGCAGCGCGACCGCGACGACGAGCGCCGCGAGCGCGCGCCACCAGATCGTCGGGCCGTCGATCGACGCCGCCGCCGTCCCCACCAACACCGGCGTGATCGAGATCACCAGCGTCCGCGGCCGGGCGCCGGCAATCCAAATTGATGCGCGATTCATGGTGCGGCGACCGGAGCGACGGAGGAGCGCAGGTCGCTCGCCAGCGAACGAATGCCCGAGGGCCGGGTATCCCGGCCCGCAGTGAGTGAGCGAGAAGACATCGGACTACGGGCGCTTGGGAAAGCGCCCGAAGTCCGGCTTTCGCTTCTCGAGGTAGGCGCGCTTGCCCTCCTGCGCCTCCTCGGTCATGTAGAAGAGCATCGTCGCATCGCCCGCGAGCTGCTGGATGCCGGCGAGCCCGTCGTCGGCCGCGTTGAGACCCGCCTTCAGCATGCGCAGCGCGATCGGGCTGTGGGTCAGCATGCGCCGGCACCACGCGACCGTCTGCTCCTCGAGCTCGGCGAGCGGGACGACCTTGTTGACGAGTCCCATGTCGGCGGCGGTCTGCGCGTCGTACTGCTCGCACAGGAACCAGATCTCGCGGGCCTTCTTCTGACCGACGGAGCGCGCGAGCAGGCCCGACCCGTATCCACCGTCGAACGAGCCGACCTTCGGCCCGGTCTGGCCGAAGCGCGCGTTGTCGGCGGCGATGGTCAGGTCGCACACGACGTGGAGCACGTGGCCGCCGCCGACCGCGTATCCGGCCACCATCGCGACGACGGGCTTGGGGAGCCGGCGGATCTGGATCTGCAGGTCGAGGACGTTCAACCGGCCGACGCCGTCGTCGCCGACGTAGCCGTCGTCGCCGCGGATGCGCTGGTCCCCACCCGAGCAGAACGCGTCGGGACCCTCGCCGGTGAGGACGATCACGCCGACCTCGGCGTCGTTGCGGGCCCGCTCGAACGCGTCCTGCAGCTCGAACAGCGTGCGGGGCCGGAACGCGTTGCGCACCTCGGGCCGGTCGATCGTGATCTTCGCGATGCCCTCGGCCTGCTCGAGACGGATGTCGGTGTAGCCGAGGTCGTCGCCCCACGGCTTCCAGTCGAGCGCGGGCCGGATCGGGTTCGCCGCCATGGCACCTCCTGCGAGCCGGGCCGGCGCCTGCACGCCGGTCGTCGAGCGAGCCGCGACCCTGGGAGTGCGACTCTGGGAGCGGGCGCTCCAACGGTTACCGTACCGGGCGATGCCGGCGGCCGACGAAGCGAACCTGGTCGCGGTGCCGGCCCGGGGCGCCCGGGCCGTCGACGCGATCACCCGGGCCTGGGACCGGGGCGACGCCGTCGCGCCCCTCGACCCCGGCGCCCCGGGGGCGGCCGTGGCCGCGCGTCTCGCCGTGCTCCGGCCGACGCACGTGGACGACGGCGACGGCACGCGCCCGGTGCCCGACCGGGGCGAACCGGTCCCGGCCGGCGTCGGCGCGGTGCTCGCCACCTCGGGGACGACGGGCACGCCGCGCGCCGTGCAACTCGACCACGACGCGCTCTCGGCCTCGGCGCGCGCGGTGCACACGGCGATCGGGCGCGAACCCGACGACCGCTGGTTGTGCTGCGTGCCCGTGCACCACGTCGCGGGGCTCGCGATCGTGGCCCGCGCGCGTACACACGACCTGCCGCTCGTGGTCCACGAGGCGTTCGACGTCGACGCGGTCGGCGCGTCACCGGAGCACGAAGGTGCGACGCTCGTCTCGGTCGTGGCGACGATGCTGACGCGACTGCTCGACGCGGGCGCACCCGTCGACCACTTCCGCGTCGCGCTGCTCGGTGGGGGCCCGATCCCACGTGAGCTCGTCGCGCGAGCGACGGCACGTGGCGCGCACGTCGCGACCACGTACGGCATGACGGAGACGGGTGGAGGCTGCGTCCACGACGGGCACGCGCTGCCGGGCGTCGACGTGCGCATCGCGCCGGACGGTGAGATCCAGGTCCGGGGTCCGGTGGTGATGCGCGGCTATCACCGCGACCCGGACGCGACCCGTGACGCGTTCACGACGGACGGCTGGCTCCGGACCGGGGACGTCGGCGAGCGCGCCGACGACGGGACGCTGCGCGTCGTCGACCGCCGCCGCGATCTCGTGATCACCGGCGGCGTCAACGTCAGCCCGACGAGCGTCGAGCGCGTCCTCGCGCGCCACCCCCGTGTCGCGGACGTCTGCGTCACCGGGGCGCCGGATGCGGAATGGGGCGAGCGCGTCGTCGCGCACGTCGTGCCCGCCGACGCGAACGGGCTGCCGACGCTCGACGAGCTGCGCGCGTTCGCGCGCGACGAGCTGAGCGCGGCGGAGCTCCCTCGTGAGCTCAGGTTCGCGGCTTCCATCCCCCGTACGGCGAGCGGCAAGCCGCGGCGCGGGCTCCTGCGCTCGCGCGCGTGACGTCAGGCGGAGTCGCGGTCACGCAGGTCGACGCGCACCGCGATCGGGTCGGCGCGCTGCATGACGGCCAGCGCGCTCTCGGCGCGCTTCTCGTCGCGGACGCGCACACCGACCCAGACGCCGCCGTCACTGACGTCCTGGAACGTCAGGTTCCAGGCATCGGAGTCGCTGATCGACCGCTCCGCGCCGATCATCCCGCCCAGCGTCCCGCCGAGGAACGCGCCCAGGATCCCGAAGACCCACAGCCACGCGGGCGCGTTCCACGACCCGCTGATCCACAGGATGATCGCGCCGACCGCGAGCCCGACCGCGATGCCGGCCACGGCCCACAGCACGATCGCCCGCAGCGTGCGCACCAACACGTGGGTCACCGCGCGGCTGTCCGCCGCCGTCTTGGTCGGCGCCGCTTCGGCCTCGAGCGCGCGCGTGCCGGTGAGGACGATGTCGTCGCCGTCGACGCCACTGTTCTCGAGCGCCTCGATCGCGGCCCGGGCGTGCGGCATGTCGGCGAAGCGCGCTGCCACGTCGGGAACCCCGGCCATCGCATGGTGACGGGTCCGCATGGTCGTACCTTCCTCGCTCGCTCTCGTCTCGTTGCGCGCGTACCCCCGCACGGGACGGTTCGACACCCGAGTTCACGCTGCGCGCGTGCCACTACGGTGGGCCGGTGACACCCGCGGGCCGCGTCCCGATGCCGGAGCACGTCCTGCCGATGCTCGCGACGCCCGGACCGCTGCCGACCGACGACGCGCACTGGTCGTTCGAGATGAAATGGGACGGCGTGCGCGCCCTCGTCGCCGTGACCGACGACCGGGTCCGGATCACGTCCCGACGCGGCAACGACGTCGGCGACCGGTACCCCGAGCTCCATGGCCTCGCGGGGAAGGTCGGCGGCGGCGCGCTGCTCGACGGCGAGATCGTTGCCGTCGACACCACGGGGCGTCCGAGCTTCGAGGTGCTGCAGCAGCGGATGAACGTCGCGTCCGTCGACGTCGCGGCGCGCCTCGCCGCGCGCGTGCCCGTCGTACTGATGCTGTTCGACGTGCTGTGGCTCGACGGCCGTCTCGTCACGGACCTCCCGTACACGGAGCGGCGCGCGCTGCTCCACGCGCTCGGGCTGGCGTCGCCGCACTGGCAGACGCCACCCGCGCACACCGGCGACGGCGCCGCGGTGCGCGACGCGGCGACCGCGCTCGGGCTGGAAGGTGTCGTCGCGAAGCGGCTCGACAGTCGCTACGAGGCGGGGCGCCGCTCACCGGCATGGCGCAAGACCAAGGTCGACCACAGCCAGGAGCTCGTCGTCGGCGGGTGGCTGCCCGGCACCGGCCGGCTCGAGACGCACCTCGGATCGCTGCTCGTCGGCTACTACGACGACGAGCACCGGCTCCACTACGCGGGCCGCGTCGGGTCGGGGATCGACGAGGCGACGCGAGCGCGCCTCGAGGCGCTCGTCGCCCGGCACGCGCGGGCGACCGCTCCGTTCGTCGACCTCCCGCGCCTCAAAGACGCGCGTTTCGTCGAGCCCGTCCTCGTCGTGGAGGTGCGATTCCACGAGTGGACGCAGGCGGGGATCCTCCGCCACCCGCGCTACGCAGGCCTGCGCGACGACAAGGACCCGGCCGAGGTCGTTCGCGAGCCCGTCTAGCCCGCGACCGGCGCGCCCCGCGCCGCTACTCGATGGTGAAGAGCTTCGTGAGCCCGGTGATCTCGAACACCTTGCGGGCGGACGGGTTCAGCGACTTGAGCACGAGCTCGCCGTCCTTCTCGCGGACGCGCTTCAGCGCGCCGACGAGCACACCGAGCCCGGACGAGTCGATGAAGTCCATCTCGCTGCAGTCGACGACGACCCGCCGGGCCCCGCCGTCGACGATCCCGTACAGCTCGTCGCGCAGTGCCGCGGACGTCGAGACGTCCACCTCGCCCCGGATCGCGAGCTCGGGTGCCTCGGGCGTCCCGCGGCGTGTGAACTCCGCTTGCGCGTCGGCCGCGATGCGGGGCTCGGGCGTGTTGACCATCTCGCTCCTCCAGGCTCGCGGCACGTGGACGCGCGCGACGACGACGTCCACTGCCCGGCCCGGGAGCGTACCCGCCGCCCGGGGGCGGAAACCGTCTCCCCGCCCCGCTCCGCGCCCCCGCTACTCGAACGGGAGCTCGTCCGTGAGGCTGGTCAGCTCGACGAGGCGGACGATCTGTTCGTTGGCACCGCGGATTGCGTAGCCGCGTCCCGCGGCACGTGCCGCTCGCGCGCCCTCGAGGAGCGCCGAGAGGCCGCTCGAGTCGAGGAACGTGCACGCGGCGAGGTCCACGACCACGTCGGTGGGCGGCGTCGTCGTCGCGGCTTGCGCCAGCGCGTCCGCGACC
This sequence comes from Acidimicrobiia bacterium, assembly GCA_035651955.1. NCBI lineage: Bacteria > Bacillati > Actinomycetota > Acidimicrobiia > Acidimicrobiia bacterium. The sequence goes on along the minus strand of DASRES010000085.1, from coordinate 9,664 downwards.
TGCGGCGCGGTCGCCATGTCGACGTCACCCCCGACGCACACGGCGACGCGGTCCGTCTCGTGCACGATCTCGCACCGGAACTCGGCGGGCCCCTCACCCAGCCGCGGACCATCGACGTCGGTCAAGCGATCCTCCTCGCGCCCAACAACCGGCGCCGCCGGCGCCGCGGGAGCGCGGGGGTCGCCGGCCGGCAGAGGCGGCTGGCTGCTCAACCGCGGGCCCACATTCTCGCGCGTGACGCGGGGTGATCTCCAAGATCTACCGATCGGCCCGGCCGGAGACCTCGTCGACGAGGTCCTGGGCCAGCTCCCGGACCTTGCGGTTCTCGTGCTGGGATCGGCGGCGGAGCTCCTCGAACGCCTCCTCGGCGCTGCACCGTCGGCGCTCCATGAGGACGCCCTTGGCCTGGTCGATCACCGCGCGGGAACCGAGCGCCTCCTCGAGCTGGCCCGTCAGATCGACGCACGCCTGGTGGAGCTGGGCGTTCGCGAGGACGACCGCCGCCTGCGACGCGACGAGCACGGCGGCCCGCTCGTCGCGCGGGCCGAACACGTCCTCCTTGCGGCTGTAGAGGTTGAGCGCGCCGATGCACTGACCCCGGACGAGCATGGGCGCGACCAGACAGCTGGCGAGCCCGACCTCGGCCGCGGCCTGCGCGAACGTCGACCAGCGCGTGGCCGTACGCGTCGACGGCACGTGCACCGGCTCGCACGTCGCGACGGCCTCGATGGTGGGTCCCTCGCCCGCCTGCAGCTGGACCTCGTCGAGACCGGGACCGTCGGGGTCGCTGCGCACGCGGGCGCGCGGGCCGTCCTCGGTGATGAGCGTCACGTCGGCGGCGTCGCAGACGGGAACGCTCGCGATCGCGAGCTCGGTGACGCGCGCGAGCGCGGCATCGAGCGGCTCGTCGGACAGGAGCAGCTTCGACAGCGCGTCGAGGCTCTCGTTGAGCCGGTCGTCGTCGGCAGCCATCGGCGACCTCCCTGCCGGCGCCCTGCCGTGCGCGCCGAAGTCGGATCGCGGATGTTAGCGACGCCGTCCCCGAGCTACCCGCCGACGCCCTCGAGCTCGAACCAGACGCGCTTGCCGTCGGCCGTCGCCGAGGAGCCCCACCGTGTCGCCATCGCCTCGACGATGTGCAGCCCGCGGCCCGTGGTCGCGTCGTCGACCATCGCGCGTGGACGGGGCTGGGCCTCGCTCGCGTCGCCGACCTCGACGCGCACACGCCGGCCGAGGACGGACACGGTGAGCTTCACGCGTGACCGCGCGTGCACGAGCGCGTTCGTCACGAGCTCGCTCGTCAACAGGCACGCGGTGTCGATCACCTCGGGCACCGTGTGGTGGCGCCGCAGCGCGGCGGCGACGAAGCGCCGTGCCGCGGACACGCTCGGCGGCACCGGCGGGAGGACCGTCGCGACGGTGTCGTCCGACGACGGCGGCGTCGTCGCCTGGCTGCCGGACACGGTCACGGCTCGGAGCCGGCGAGCGCCGCGCTGCGGAGGCTCTCGAGGCTCTTCGTCAGGAGGCGCGAGACGTGCATCTGGCTGATGCCCACCTCGTTCGCGATCTCCGACTGCGTGAGCCCGTCGAAGAACCGCAAGTACACGATCCGGCGCTCACGGGGCGGCAGGTTCGACAGCAGGCCGGCAAGCTCCTCGCGCTGCTCGACGCCTTCGAACTCGGTCTCGTCCTCGCCGAGGCGCGCGGAGAGGTCGAGCGAGCTGCGCTCTTCGTTGGCGAGCGCGGCGTCGAGCGACGCGAGCCGGTACACGCCGCCGGCCTCCATCGCCTCGAGCACGTCCTCGACGCGCGTGCCCGTGCGCCGCGCGATCTCGTCGGGCGTCGGCGACCGGCCCAGCTCCTGGCTCAGCGTGCCCACGACCTTGACGAGCTGCAGGTGGAGCTCCTGCACGCGACGAGGGACGCGCAACGCCCAGCCGCGGTCGCGGAAGTGGCGCTTCAGCTCGCCGACGATCGTCGGCGTCGCGAACGTGGAGAACCGCAGCCCGCGATCGGGCTCGAAGCGTTCGACCGCCTTCAACAGCCCGACGAGCGCGACCTGGCGCAGATCGTCGAACGACTCACCGCGGTCCGCGAACCGGCGGGCGAGGTACTCGGCCAGACCGACGTGCTCCTCCACGAGCGCGTCGCGCAGGCGCCGGCTCCCGGTCCGGCGGTACTCGACGAAGCGCTCGTGGACCTCGTCGCGCGCGTCGAGGCTCATCTCCTGCACCCGGCCCCCTGCGCGTGGCGCTTGCTCAACACGAACCGGAGCTCGCCACCGTCGACCGCGACGTCGAAGGAGTCCGCCACCCACTCCAGCACGGTCATCGCGAAGGCGGTCGCGTCGTCGGTCACCGCGCCACGCGCCCCCTGGATGGACGCGCTGACGGACACGCCCCGCTCGGGGTCACCGGTGAACGAGAAGCACAGCGGGCCGCTCCCGCTCCGGAGCAGCGCGTGACAGATCTCGTCGACCGCGATGCGCACGTCGTCCGTCTCGTCACAGTCGAGCCCGGCCCGTGTCGCGACGTCTGCGGCGACCAGCCGCGCGGTACGAAGGTGATGGTCGCCCGGAGGGAGCACGAGTTGTACGACACGGTCGACGCACTGGGTCTCGGCCATGGCTCCGTTCCAACGGCGGCGCGGCACTACCTCGGGTACCCACGCAGGCGGGGCTCCAAGCGTGAAACCCGTCCGGCGGACGGCCCGCCGGTGCGTCCGGATCGGTTGCCGACGGCCGGCTTCGGGTACCACCCGAAGACCCAGACCTACTCGGAGGTGTCATGGCCGACAGGACCAGACCCAGTGGCGCGACCCGTGACGAAGAGGCGCGCGAAGCGCGCGCGCAGGCCGGTGCACCGCAGGTGCCGACCGCCGAAGAGGAGAAGGCGGCCGACTCCAACGAGCTCGACCCGTCGGTCAGCGAGCACGAGAAGGACATGACCGAGCGGGGCGCGAACCAGAAGGGCGAAGGCCGGCTGCCCTGACCTTCCCCGGCGGTCCGGGCCGGGCACGTCCCTGCCCCGTGTCCGCGCCCGGTCGCCGGGCCGCTCGCGAGCGACCGCGCCGCCGGGCGCGGCACTGCGTCGCGCGCCTCGCGCCCGAGGCTTGCGCGTCATCGCGTGAGCACCTTCCCCCCGGGCGTGTGTCCGGCGCGTCCGGGGAGGCATGATGGGGAGCCGCGATCGTTGCCGCCGTGCGCACGGCAGCAACGTGCGTGACTCGGCAGGGACCGACCACGACGGCGCGACAAGCGGGGTCCACGACATGGAGCCGACCGAGATCGTCCTCACCATTCCGGGCACGCCGGACTTCCTCCGGCTCGCCCGCATGGCGGCGGCCGACGCGGCGAGCAGGGTCGGCCTCACGTACGAGGAGATCGACGACCTGCGCATCGCGGTCGACGAGCTGTGCTTCGCGGTGATGGGCGAGGAAGGTGCGAACGCGCCGTTGACGCTCGTGTACCAGATCCATCCCGGCGCGGTGGCCGTGCGCGGATCGTGTCCCGCGCCGTCGAACGGTGCGACACCCGCGCAGAGCGAGCTGTCGCGCACGATCGTGGCGGCGGTCGTCGACGAGCACGAGCTCGGACAGCAGGACGGCGCGCGCTGCTTCCGCCTCCTGAAGCGCGGCACCGCACAGGACGCCACGACGTCGGGATGAGCGTCGACCAGGCGCACGTCTCGACGCAGCCGGCCGACGAGCTCCGGCGGGAGTTCATCGAGTACCGCCGCACGGGTGACCGCGCGCTGCGCAACGTCCTCGTCGAGCGTCACCTGCCGCTCGCCGAGCACCTCGCGCGGCGGTTCGCGGGCCGGAGCGAGCGCCAGGACGACCTCACCCAGGTCGCGCTCCTCGGCCTGCTGAAGGCGGTCGAACGCTTCGAGCCCGAGCGTGGGCTCGCGTTCAGCACGTTCGCGACGCCGACGATCCTCGGCGAGCTGAAGCGCCACTTCCGCGACGCGGGCTGGTCGGTGCGGATGCCGCGTCAGCTGCAGGAGCACGTGCTCGAGGTGACGAAGGCGCTCGGTCCACTGACCCAGCGGCTCGGGCGGGCGCCCACGATCACCGAGATCTCGCACGACACCGGTCTCCCCGAGGAGGCGGTGATCGAGGCGATGGAGGCGAACCGCGCGTTCACGGCGTCGTCGATCGACGCCCCGAACGACGACGACGACTCGCTCGCGCCGCTCGACGCGATGGGCCGCGTCGAGCCGGGCATGGAGCGTGTCGAGCACCGGATGCTCGTGAGCGCGCTGCTGGAAACGTTGCCGCAACGCGAGCGCGCGATCGTCGTCCTGCGGTTCCGCGACGGGCTGACGCAGTCGCAGATCGCGGCCCGGCTCGAGATGAGCCAGATGCACGTGTCGCGGCTCCTGGCGCGCACGTTGACCCGTCTGCGCGACCAGATCGAGGCCGACGAGCGCGTGTAACCGGGACCCGGCGCACCCACCGGCCCGGCGCGCCCACCGGCGCGGTTGCGCCCACCGGCCCGGTTGGTACACAAGTCGCGCCTCTGACCGCGACTTGTGTACCAACGCAGCGGCGCGGGTGACATGCTCGCGGTGATGAAGGTCTCCGAGCTGTCCACACCCGCGCTCGTCGTCGACGTCGGCGCGCTCGAGCACAACCTCGCGACGATGAGCGCGGCGCTGCCGGGCGCTCGCCTGCGACCGCACGTCAAGGCGCACAAGTGCACCGCACTCGCCCGTCGCCAACGGGAGCACGGTCACGCGAACTTCACGTGCGCGACGCCACGTGAGGTCGCCGGCATGGCAAACGCCGGTCTCGGCGACGACCTGCTGCTCGCGAACGAGGTCGTCGACGACGGGCGTCTCGCGATGCTCGCGGCGTTGCACGCGCGCGTGACGGTCGCGGTCGACTCCGAGGCGACGATCGACGCGGCGGCACGAAACGGCATCCGCGAGGTGGTCGTCGACGTGAACGTCGGGCTGCCGCGGTGCGGCTGCGACCCGGCCGACGCGGGACGTCTCGCCGCGCTCGCGCGGTCGCGCGGTCTCGAGGTGCGCGGCGTGATGGGCTACGAGGGTCATGTTGTCGGCGTCGAGTCGCGCGCGTCACGTGTCGAGCAGACCGAGGCGTGCATGGCGCTGCTGCTCAAGGCGCACGCCGACGTCGGCGGTGACGTGGTGTCGGCGGGCGGCACGGGAACGTACGACGTCAACACGTGGGCGACCGAGATCCAGGCCGGCTCCTACGCGCTGATGGACGGCGCGTATGCGAAGCTCGAGCAGCAACCGTTCCGCCCCGCGCTGTCGGTCCTCGCGACGGTCATCTCGGTGTCGCCCGGCTGGGCGGTCGCCGACTGCGGGCTCAAGGCGCTCGGCATGGACCACGGCGATCCGACGATCACCGGTGCGACCGTGTGGTACTGCTCGGACGAGCACGTCACGTTCGACGTCGACGAGGGCGGCGTGCCGGTGAGCGTCGGCGACCGCGTGCGGGTGTGGCCGGCGCACATCGACCCGACGGTCGCGTACCACGAGCGCATGCACCTGGTCGACGGCGACGACGTCGTCGACACCTGGGAGGTCGACCTCCGCGGCTGGTGACGCGCGCGGCGGTCAGCGCGTCGCGGAGAACCGCGACCCGAGCTCGGCGAAGAGGCGGCGCTCGGCCGCGTCACGCCACCGTGCGCCGCGCACGACCGCTTGCGTGGCCGCGGCCGAGCTCGCGAGCGGAGCCACCTCTTCGGCGACCCGTCGCTGCGCGACGCGCGGGTCGCAACGGGCGTGCCGCCAGTGGTACGGCAGCACGGCCGCGGGCGCACGAAGCCGGCGCAGGGCCGCGACGACCTGCCGCGACCGCGCGGGTCGGCGGAGGATCGTGACGGCGCGCGCGCCGGTGCACTCGCCATCACGGCGCGCGTCGGCCGTCAGCATGCCGTCGAGCGCGAGGATGCGGAGCGCGTCAGTCGGCATGTCGTCCCTGGAGAGCGTTGCGATCGACGCTCCGTCACCGTCGGGATCGGCCGCGCTCGTGACGTGCTCGATCGCGAGGAACGCGACGAGCTCGCGCCACGACGCGCTCGACGCGACCCAGCGGTAGACGTCGGGCAGCGCGCCCGCGTTCGCGATCACGCGCAGTGTCGAGACCGGATCGCCCGCCCGGCGCGACCGTCCCGCCCCGAGCGTCTCGACGAGGTCGCGTTCGAGCCGCCCGCGGACCGCGCGCAGGATCGGGCTGACGGTCTGCGTCGCGTCGTTGCGCGCGGCGCGGCGACCGGCGTCCTGGAGCGTGAGCAGCGCGATCAGCCCGTCACGCTCGTCGTGCGCGGCAGCTCCGAGCAACGCGACGGGTACGGGGCCGCCTGCGCGCAGCGCGTGGGCGACTCGCGTCGCCAGCGGTTGGGAGTCCGCCGCGGGCGTCGGGCTCGTGAACGCGGGCAGATCGGGAAGGCTGAGCACTGCGGTCATGTCGTCTCGCGCGGGTCGTGGTCGGTGCGCTCCACACGTGGTTGGCGAGCGCGCACTACCCCCGCGACGCCGAGCCGGAAACGCCGTCTTGGCCCACACGCGCAGGCGGCCTACGGTGCACCGCATGACCGACCAGGAACTGGCCTTCCTCGACGCGACCGCGCAGGCCGAGCTCGTGCGCAGCGGAACCGCGTCACCGGCGGAGCTCGTCGACGCCGCGATCGCGCGGGTCGAGAAGCTCAACGGCGAGCTCAACGCCGTCATCCACACGCGCTTCGAGCAGGCCCGCGAGGAAGCCGACGGGCCGCTCGCGGAGGGCCCGTTCCGAGGCGTCCCTGTCCTCGTGAAGGACCTCGACGCCGCGACGCAGGGCGACCCGTGCCACTGGGGCAACAAGCTGCTGAAGGAGACGAACTGGGTCGACGACCACGACTCGTACCTCGTCGCGAAGCTCCGGGCCGCCGGGTTCGTCGTGATCGGGAAGACGAACACTCCCGAGCTCGGCCTGCAGCCGACGACCGAGCCGCTCGCGTACGGCCCGACGCACAACCCGTGGGACACGTCCCGCGGTCCCGGCGGCTCCAGCGGCGGGTCGGCGGCCGCGGTCGCGAGCGGCATGGTCCCGGTCGCGCACGCGGGCGACGGCGGCGGCTCGATCCGCATCCCGTCGAGCGCGTGCGGACTGTTCGGGCTGAAGCCGTCGCGCGGTCGCGTGTCGCTCGGGCCCGACCAGGGCGAGGCATGGGCGGGCATGGTCGTGCGGCACGTGGTGACGCGGTCGGTCCGCGACAGCGCCGCGGTCCTGGACACGCTCGCGGGCCGCATGCCCGGCGACCCGTACGCCGCGCCGCCGCCCGCCCGACCGTTCCTCGAGGAGGTCCAGAGCGATCCGCCGCCGTTGCGGATCGGTGTCCGCACGAACGCGGGCGCGATGGCAGCGACGGATGCGGAGTGCGTCGCCGCGGCGGAGGACGCGGCGCGGCTGCTCGAGTCGCTCGGTCACACGGTGGAGGAAGCGTCGCCGGCCGCGCTCGAGGAGGACGTCATGTCGATCTTCATGACGATCTTCTCGACGAACGTCGTCGCCGACCTCGACGAGATCGCGCGTCGCGCCGGGCGCGAGGTGACCCAGGTCGACGTCGAACCGATCACGTGGATGTACCGCGACCTCGGTGCGGCGACCACCGGCGCGCAGTACGCGGCCGCGATCAACGCGATGCACGCATGGACGCGGCGCATGGCGGTGTGGTGGACGGACGACGGGTTCGACCTGCTGCTCACGCCGACGCTCGCGGAGCCGCCGCCCGAGCTCGGTGACCTCGTGGTGCGCGACGCCGACGACCTGTTCCGCGCCGCGGCGCGCGCGGTGCCGTTCGCGGCGTACACCGCGCCGTTCAACGTGACCGGCCAGCCCGCGATGTCGGTGCCGCTGTACTTCTCGGCGTCGAACCTGCCGATCGGCGTGCAGCTCGTCGCCGACGCGAACCGCGAGGACCTCCTGCTGCGCGTCGCGGGCCAGCTCGAGCGGGCCCGCCCGTGGGCCGACCGGCGACCGGTCGTCCACGCCTGACCCGGCCCCCGTTCTGTGAAGCGTGACGGCCACGTACCGGCCGTCACGCTTCACAGAATGATCGTCGTACCCCTCCGGTACCCTCGGCTCGATGGCGCTCGACCGGTTCTCGCCCGCCGTCCGCGAGTGGTTCTCGACCAGCTTCCCCGCGCCGACACCCGCGCAGGAGCAGGGCTGGCCCGCGATCGCGGCCGGCGATCACACGCTGATCCTCGCCCCGACGGGCTCGGGCAAGACGGTCGCGGCGTTCCTCTGGGCGATCGACCGGCTCGCCACCGAGCCGACGCCGCCCGACAAGCAGCGGACGCGGGTGCTCTACGTCTCGCCGCTGAAGGCGCTCGCGGTCGACGTGGAGAAGAACTTGCGCGCACCGCTCGCCGGGATCCGGCTCGCCGCGGAGCGCAGCGGGACGCGCCTGTCCGACGTGACCGTCGCGATGCGCACCGGGGACACGCCGTCGCCGGAGCGCCAGTCATTGCTCCGCAAGCCACCCGACATCCTGATCACGACGCCCGAGTCGCTCTACCTCATGCTGACGTCGCGCGCGCGCGACACGCTGCGCTCGGTCACGACCGTCATCGTCGACGAGATCCACGCGGTCGCGGGCACGAAGCGCGGCGCGCACCTCGCGCTCTCGCTCGAGCGACTCGAGGAGCTGACCGAACGGGCACCCCAGCGCATCGGTCTGTCCGCGACGCAACGCCCGCTCGACGAGATCGCCCGCTTCCTCGGCGGCTTCGGCGGTGACGGCGCGCCCCGTCCGGTCACCGTCGTCGACGCGGGAACGCGGAAGCCGCTCGACGTCGAGGTCGTCGTGCCCGTCGAGGACATGGGCGCGCTCGGCACGCAGCTGCCGCCGACCGAGCAGCCCGGCGGCTCGGCTGCTGCGCCACCGGCGCGGGCGAGCATCTGGCCACACGTCCATCCGCGTCTGCTCGAGCTGATCCTCGAGCACCGCACGACGCTCGTCTTCGTGAACGCGCGCCGTCTCGCGGAGCGGCTCGCCGCACAGCTCAACGAGCTCGCGGGGTGTGGTGACGGCTCCGGGAAGCCCGAGCTGGTGAAGGCGCACCACGGATCGCTCGCACGCGAGCAGCGGCTGCTGATCGAGGACGACCTGAAGGCAGGCCGCCTGCGCGCGCTCGTCGCGACGAGCTCGCTCGAGCTCGGCATCGACATGGGGACGGTCGACCTCGTCGTGCAGGTCGAGTCACCGGGCTCCGTCGCACGCGGGCTGCAGCGCATCGGTCGCGCGGGCCACCAGGTGGGCGAGCCGAGCCGCGGCAAGGTGTTCCCCAAGTACCGCGGCGACCTGCTCGAGGCCGCGGTCGTCGTCCGGCGCATGCGCGACGGCGCGATCGAGGAGACGCGCTACCCGCGCAACCCGGTCGACGTGCTCGCGCAGCAGCTCGTCGCCGCGTGCGGGCTCGACGAGTGGGACGTCGACGCGCTCTACGCGCTGGTGCGACGCGCGGCCAACTTCGCGGACCTGTCGCACGACGCGTTCGTCGCGGTGCTCGACCTGCTCGCCGGCCGTTACCCGTCCGACGAGTTCGCCGAGCTGCGGCCGCGGATCGTCTGGGATCGCACCGCCGGCGTGATCCGCGGCCGCGAGGGCGCGCGCAAGCTCGCCGTCACGAACGCCGGGACGATT
>DASRES010000084.1 GCA_035651955.1 Acidimicrobiia bacterium | reverse complement strand
CAGAACAGCGCGTTGCTGATGAGGAAATTGCTGATCTCCTTGCGGCCGTAGTTGAAGATGAACGTGCCCCAGTCCTGGTGCTGGCTCAGGCGCGGGTCGGAGTGCTCGTACAGGTGCGTGCCGTCGAAGTACGCGAGCCCGTGCTCGTCGGACGGGAAGTGCGACGGCACCCAGTCGAGCAGCACGCCGATGCCGCGCCGGTGGAGGTGGTCGATCAGGAACATGAGGTCCTGCGGCGTCCCGTAGCGGCTCGTGGGCGCGAAGTAGCTCGTCGTCTGGTAGCCCCAGGAGCCGTAGAACGGGTGCTCCATGATCGGGAGCAGCTCGACGTGCGTGAACCCCATCGCGCACACGTGGTCCGCGAGCGCGGGCGCGACCTCCCGGTACGACAGCGACGTCCCGTCCGGCTTCCGGCACCACGAGCCGAGGTGCACCTCGTAGATCGTGATCGGCGACGTGAGCGTCTGGCGCTCGCCACGAGTACGCATCCACGCGTCGTCGCCCCACGTGTAGTCGAGATCGCCGACGACCGACGCCGTCAGCGGCGGGACCTCGGTCGCGAACGCGAACGGATCCGCCTTGTCGACCGCGTAGCCGTTGCGACCCCGGATGCGGAGCTTGTACCGGCAGCCGGGGCCGAGGCCGTCGATCGTCGCGGTCCAGATGCCCGACGTGTCCTTCGGCGCGAGGGGATGCGCGTGCGGATCCCACCCGTTGAGGTCGCCGACCAGCGAGACGGCGTCCGCGTTCGGCGCCCACACCGCGACCTGGCGACGGTCGTCGTCGTCGCCGAGCCGGTGGACGCCGAGCTTCTCGTAGAGCCGGAAGTGCCGGCCCTCGTTGAAGAGATGGACGTCGTCGGCGGTGATGACGGGCGAGTGTGATCCTGACTGCATCAGCGACTCCCTCCCCGGGCCTGCTGCACGGCGCGCACCAGCTCGACGAGACCGGGGACGTCGTCGAGCTCGTCGAGCGCGTGGGCGGCGGGCCGGCGCCAGTTCTCGGGCGCGACCGTGCCCGGCACGTTCTGCGCGTCGCGCTCGCACCAGAGGTCCTCGAGCGCGACGAGGAGCACCGCGGCGCGGCTGCGCGCGAGCAGCGTGAGCACCGCGCGCAGCACGTCGCGCTCGTCCGTCTCGTCACCTCGCAGCAGACCTTCGTCGCGCAGCGCGCGCGTCAGGGCCGCGCGAGTGCGGCCGTCGGTCGTGGCCCAGAACTCCGCCCAGGTCGCGGTGTCGTGCGTGTCGAGCGCCGTGAGTGAGCCGCGCGGCGGAGGTCGGATGCCACCGGGCGCCTCGGCGTCGACGTCGAACATCGCGACGTGCATCCCGCCGATGCGGTGCCGTCGCAGCTCGCGGTTCACCTCCGGTGGCACGGTGCCGAGGTTCTCGCCGACGAGCGCGGCGCCATACCGCTCGGACGCCAGGCACAGGCGCGCGTAGAGCTGGTCGAACGGGTACCGGACGTACGCGCCGTCAGCAGGGTCGTGACCGGGCGGGATCCACCACAGGCGGTGCAGTCCCATGACGTGGTCGACGCGCAGCACGCGCGCGTAGCGGAGGTGCCGCTCGACGCACTCCGCGAAGTAGCGATGACCGCCGCAGGCGCTCCGCTCGGGGTGCAACGGCGGGAAGCCCCAGTCCTGTCCGGACGCGAAGAAGCCGTCGGGCGGCGCGCCGACGCTCACCTCGGGCGCGAACGCACCCGGCTCGTCCCACACGTCGAAGCCGTCGCGGTGGCAGCCCAGCGGGAAGTCCAGGTACAGCGCCTGACCGCGCGCGTCGAGCGTGCGGGTCAGCTCGGTCAGCTGCTCGTGCATGACGGCCTGCGCGTAGACGTGGTAGCGGGCGCGCGCCTCGGTCGTTGCGCCGTCCTCGCGCGCCTCGCGCTCGGCGCGGAACCGTGCGTACCGCTCGACGCCCGGGTCGCTGCGCACGTACGACGTCACGTCGGCGTCGCGGGCCGCGGCTTCGAGGACCGCGCGTCGCTGCGCGTACGCGCCGCGCAGGTCCACGAGCCCGTCGTGCGCGGGAATCGTCGGACGGGTCGTGTCGCCCCCGGGCAGCGCGCGCACGTCCGCGTACAGCTCGTTCCAGTACCGGCGGCTGACGGGCGCGTACGGGCTGGGCTCGTACGGCTCGTCGAGGTACGCGGCGAGCAGCGGGAGCGTGCCGACGACCGCGCCGCCGTGACGGGCGGCCCATGCGGCGAGCGTGCCGAGGTCGCGCAGATCGCCCGGTCCCGCGTCGTCGCGCGCGGTGCGCAGCGCGTGCACGGGCGCGAACACGCCCCATCGACGCGCGCGCCAGTCGTTGGCGGCGTGCGCGGGCGCGCACACCAAGGTCGCCGAGGCGCGGCGCGTGCCCGCGCGTACGTGCACGGTGTGCACGCCGTGCGGGAGCGTGCGTGGCAGCGCGAGCGACCGCACGAGGCTCGCCCGGCCGTCGACCTCCTCGCACACGGAGCGCTCGACACGGCACTCGTCCGACGTGATCGCGTATGCCGTTCCGGCCTCGGTCTCGATCTCGAGCGCGACGCGCTCGTCGCCCGTCGTCCGGACGTCGATCACCGGCGCCGCGTCACCCCACGCGACCGTCACCATGGGAACGAGCGTCTGCGCGCGCGTCGCGTCTCGTGCGAGCAGGGCGTCGCCGGCGTCGTCGACCCGCTCGACCGGCGCGCCGAGCGCGCGCAGCACGCCGACGAGCGCGTCGACACCGACCTGCACGCGCGTGCCGTCCTGGCCGGTGTACGCACGCAGCACGCCCCAGCTGTCGGCGAGCCTGCGCAGATCGCGCGGCACGTTCCGTGTCGCGGTGCGCGTCACGGACGTGCCTCCAGGATCGACAGGATCCCGGTGAGCGGGATGCCGACCCAGTCCGGCCGGCTGCCGAGCTCGTAGCCGAGCTCGTACAGCGCCTTGTCCAACACGTGCGCGTCGAGGCAGACGCGCAGCTGCTCGCGCGGCGTCGGGAGCAGGCCCGTCGTCTCCATCCCGTCGAGGTAGCTCATGAGGAACGCGGCCGACACCCACGCGGCCCACACCTCGGCCCACGGCCGGAGCGCGAGGCGGCCGTGCTCCTCGCCCGGCGAGGCGCCACGCGCGATGAGGTCGCGCAAGCCCGCGTACGCGGCGTAGTGGAACGAGCGCAGCATCCCCGCCACGTCACGCAACGGCGACCGACGCGTCCGGCGCTCGGCGACCGGGCGGGCGGGCTCGCCCTCGAAGTCGATGATCACGAAGTCGCGGCCGGTGGACAGGACCTGGCCGAGGTGGAGATCGCCGTGGTGACGGATGCGCACTCCGCTTGCCACGGTCGTGACGCCGCGGAGCCGGTCGAGCACGTCGTCCTCGGACGCGAGCACCTTCTCCGCTTCCTCGCGCTCGGTGTCGGCGAGCGATCCGAGCGCGCGCCGCAGCTGACGCATCGAGCGGCGCGCCGAGTTGCGCATCGACTGGTAGAGCGCGCGCTGTGACAGCGCGTTGACGGGCTCGGGCGCGAAGGCGCGGTCCTTCGGATCGGATGCGAGCGCGCGGTGCAGCTCGGCCGTGCGCGCGCCGAGCACCTCCGCCGACGGCAGGAAGTCGCCGAGCAGCTCGTCCAGCAGCTCGGGCGGGTCCTGCCCCGCGAGGTCGAGCGCGGGCGCGGCGGGCGGCGCGTCGACGTGACGCTCCTCGGGTGTCGCGGTCACGCCCGGGACGCGCTCGAGGTACTGCGATGCCGCCCCGACCGTGTGCGTCCACGCGTCCGACTCGTTCGCGACGTAGCGGTGCGCGATCGCGACCGTCGTCGCCGCCCGCCGGCGGGCGCGGTACTCCAGCGAGCCGGCGACCGCGGGGACGAGCCCGGGCGCGTGCTCGTTCAGGAACCGTCCCATCTCGAGCTCGGGGTTCACGCCCGGCTCGAGGCGGCGGAACGTCTTGACGATGAGCCGGTCGCCGATCTGGATCGACGTGTTCGACTGCTCCGCGCGGAGGACCTGCACGTGCAGGTCGGCGGGCGACTCGCCGCCGAGCGCCTCCTGGATCGGCGGGTACCCGACCGCGGCGAGCTCCGCGCCGGTCCCCGCGAAGCGCCGCCGCCGCGTCATGCCCTGCACGAGCGCCGGGCCGAACCCGGGGTTCCAGTGCGCGTCGTAGAGCACGCCCTCCTCACCGCCTCGCACGGTGACGCGCGCGAGCACCGCGTTCGGATGGTCGTGCCACACCGCCTCGCCCGCGTCGCCCGCGGCGAACGCGAGTGGCAGGACGTACATGTCGGGCTCGCCGTCGACGTACTCGACGCGGACGAGCGCGACGAGGACGCGCTCGCCGCCGTCGCCCAGCGCGACCGGCACGGTGTCGGCGAGGCGGGTGCTCATGACGCGCCGCGCCTTGCCCGCGAACCAGCGCCGTGACGACAGGATCCGCGGCAGCGCCGCCTCGAACCAGCGCACGCCGCGACCCTCCAGGCTGCGGGGCCACGCCGCCTCGAACGTGAGGTGGGGGAGCCCGTCGCCGTCCGCGACGACGGCGTCGCTGCGCGTCCCCTCCAGCGACAGCCAGTAGAAGGTGTGCGGGCCGAGCGTGAGCAGGTACGGCCACTCACCGATCGGTGGGAACGGTGTCTGCCCGAACAGCTCGACGGGCGCGAGCCCGCGGAACTCCGACAGGTCGAGCTCGACGTACTGCGCGAAGCGCGACAGGTTCGCCACGACGAGCACCTGCTCGTCCTCGTGACGGCGGAGGAACGCGAGGACGCGGTGGTTGTCGGGAGAGAGGAACTCGATCGTCCCCCGGCCGAACACCTTCGACCGCTTGCGCAGCGCGATCAGCTGACGCATCCAGCGCAACAGCGACGCAGGGTTGTCGAGCTGTGCCGCGACGTTGACCGTCTCGTAGTGGTACTCGGGGTCGATGTTGACGGGCAGATACAGGCGGTGCGGGTTCGCGGACGAGAACCCGGCGTTGCGGTCCGCGCTCCACTGCATCGGGGTACGGACGCTGTCGCGGTCGCCGAGATAGACGTTGTCGCCCATCCCGATCTCGTCGCCGTAGTACACGACGGGCGTCCCGGGCAGCGAGCACAGCAGCCCGTTCATCAGCTCGATCTTCTGGCGGTGGTTCTGCAGCAGCGGCGCGAGCCGCCGCCGGATGCCGAGGTTGACGCGCATCTCCGGGTCGTGCCCGAAGACGCGGTACATGTAGTCGCGCTCCTCGTCCGTCACCATCTCGAGCGTGAGCTCGTCGTGGTTGCGCAGGAACACGGCCCACTGCGCGCCCGGCGGCGGCTGGGGCGTCTGCTGGAGGATGTCGATGACGGGGAAGCGGTCCTCCATGCGCGACGCCATGAACAGGCGCGGCATGAGCGGGAAGTGGAACGCCATGTGGCACTCGTCGCCGTCGCCGAAGTAGGCGATCGCGTCCTCGGGCCACTGGTTCGCCTCGGCGAGCAGCATGCGGTCGTCGAAGCGCTCGTCGACGTGCGCGCGCAGGTCGCGCAGGAAGCGATGGGTCTCCGGGAGGTTCTCGCAGTTCGTGCCTTCGCGCTCGAACAGGTAGGGCACGGCGTCGAGCCGTAGCCCGTCCACACCCATCGACAGCCAGTGGTCGACGACGCGCAGCATCGCCCGGCGGACCTCGGCGTTGTCGAAGTTGAGGTCGGGCTGGTGCGAGTAGAAGCGGTGCCAGTAGTACGCGTTGGCGACGCGGTCCCACGACCAGTTCGACGACTCGAAGTCCTGGAAGATCACGCGGGTTCCGTGGTACCGGTCCGGGTCGTCGCTCCACACGTAGAAGTCCCGCCACCGGCTCCCGGGCTTCGCATGCCGCGCGCGCTGGAACCACGGGTGCTCGTCCGAGGTGTGGTTCATGACGAGCTCGGTGATGACGCGCAGCCCGCGCCGGTGCGCGGCGTCGAGGAACTGCCGGAAGTCGCGCAGCGTCCCGTAGGCCGGGTGGATGCCCGTGTAGTCAGCGATGTCGTACCCGTCGTCCTTCAGGGGCGACGGGTAGAAGGGGAGGAGCCACAGCGTGGTGACGCCGAGGTCCTGCAGGTAGTCGAGTCGCCGGGTCAGGCCGCGGAAGTCGCCGATGCCGTCCCCGTCGCTGTCCTGGAAGGCGCGGACGTGGAGCTCGTAGATGACCGCGTCGCGGTACCACTCGGGGTCGCGGCCGAGCGTGACGTGCCGCCGTGACCGCGTCGCGACGGCCATCAGCGCGCGCCGGGCTCGCGGGGCGTGGTGCGCCGGATCTCGAAGACGTGCGCGGGGACGGAGCCAGGGTCGAGCGCGACGAAGTTGTGCGGGCCGTTCCAGTGGTAGTGCGCGTCGGTCAGCAGGTCGTGGACCTCGAACGAGTCCTCCCAGTCGAGGCCGAGCGCGGGCATGTCGAGGTGGACCCAACCGGACTGCCGGTTGTGCGGGTCCACGCTCACGATCCCGAGGACGACGTCGTCACCCGCGCCCCAGGCGCCCGGGACGGCACCGTCCGTCCGCTTGCTCCAACAGACGAACGTGTCGTTGTCCGTCGGGTGGAAGCGCAGGTTCCGGTCGCGCCGCAGCGACGGGTGCGCGCGCCGGACGGCGTTCACGCGCGCGATGAGCCAGCGGAGGCTGTCGGGCCGGTCGAGGTCCCAGTGGCGCACCTCGTACTTCTCGGAGTGGAGGTACTCCTCGCTGCCCGGCTCGCGCGCGACGTGCTCCATGAGCTCGAACGCGGGCCCGTAGATCCCGTAGTTCGCGCTGAGGCACGCGGCGAGCAGCAGCCGCGCCGTGAACGCGGCCCGGCCTCCGTGCTGCAGGTACTCGTGGAGGATGTCGGGCGTGTTCGGCCACACGTTCGGCCGGAAGTACTCGTTGCCCGGCGGGGTCGTGAGCTCGGTGAAGTACTCCTCGATCTCCCACCGCGCGTTGCGCCACGTGAAGTACGTGTACGACTGGGAGAACCCGAGCTTCGCGAGGTGGTGCATCACGGCGGGGCGTGTGAACGCCTCCGAGAGGAACAGCACGTCCGGGTGGTCCGCCTTCACCGTCGTGATCAGCCACTGCCAGAACGCGAACGGCTTCGTGTGCGGGTTGTCGACCCGGAAGACACGTACGCCTCGATCGATCCAGAACGTGACGACGTCCCGCAGGGCCTGCCACAGCGCGGGCCAATCCTCGTTCTCGAAGTCGATCGGGTAGATGTCCTGGTACCGCTTGGGCGGGTTCTCCGCGTACGCGATCGACCCGTCGGGACGGTGGCGGAACCACTGTGGGTGCGTGCGGACCCAGGGATGGTCGGGGGAGCACTGGAACGCGAGGTCGAGCGCGACCTCGATCCCGAGGTCCTCGGCGCGCGCCACGAGACGGTCGAAGTCGTCGAACGTGCCGAGCTGCGGGTCGATCGCGGTGTGCCCGCCCGCGGCACTGCCGATCGCCCACGGGCTGCCGACGTCGTCGGGCTCACCCACTTCGACGTTGTTGCGACCCTTGCGGTTCGTCTCGCCGATCGGGTGGATCGGCGGCAGGTACAGCACGTCGAAGCCGAGCTCCGCGACGTAGTCGAGACGCGCGGTCACGTCGGCGAGCGTCCCCGCGCGGTCGGGGTCGGGCGACGCCGAGCGCGGGAACAGCTCGTACCACGCCGAGCACGCGGCCCGTTCACGGTCCGCGACGAGCGGCAGGACGTGGTCGGGCTCGGTCGCCTGCATCCGGTCGGGGTGACGGTCGAGGAGCGCGACGAGCTCGTCGAGCTCGCTCACGTCGTCCAGCGTCGTGCGATCCCGCAGCTGCTTCGCCCAGCCGCGCAGCGTGTCGCCGTCCGCGCCGCGGCACCGGCGCGCCGTGTCCTCGGCGAGCTGCGCAGCGGTGGCGAGGTCGTTCGCCACGTCCTGGCCCGCGTCGAAGCGCTTCTCGAGGTCCCGTCGCCAGGTGCGCGCGGCGTCCACCCATCCCGTCACGGTGAGCTCGTAGCGTCCGACCTCCGGGAGCGTGACACGCGCGTGCCAGCGGTCGTTGCCGAGCGAGTCCATCTCGACCTCACGCCAGCGGGTCTCGCCCGCGCGACGGTAACGAACTCGCGCGCGCAGCTCGTCGTGGCCGTCGGCGAACACGGTGGCCTCGACGTCGAGCGGGTCCCTCGCGATCGCCTTCGCCGCGAACCTCCCGCCGTCGACCTGCGGGCGCACGTCCTCGACGACGACGCGTGGCGGCGGTGACCGCGTCGCGCGCGCGTCGTCCGTCGGGACCATCCCGTCCACGGTATCGGGGGCGCGCGTCGACACAGGGGCCTCGCCTCTCATCGAGAGGGGGTTCTACCCACCTCCTCCGGATCCATCGATCGCGCGGAGTGCGAGCAGCTCCCGGTCGACGGCCTCGCAGAGCAGGTGGATCGCGACCTGGTGGACCTCCTGGACGGTCGCGGTGACCGGGGAGTCGGCGAGCAGCGCGTCGTCGCACTGCTGCACGGCGGGATTGGGGCCGTGCCCCGTCATCGCCCACGTCGTCATGCCGAGGTCACGCGCCGCGCGGATCGCGGCGAGCACGTTGGCGCTGCGCCCGGACGTGCTCAGCGCGATCAGCACGTCACCCGGCCTCCCGTGCGCGCGCACCGGGCGCGCGAACGCCTCCTCGATGCCGTAGTCGTTCGCGATCGCGGTGAGCGCGGACGTCTCGGCGTGGATCGAGATCGCGCTCAACGGCTCGCGCTCGCTGCGGTAGCGGCCGACGAGCTCACTCGTCAGGTGCTGCGCCTGCGCGGCGCTCCCGCCGTTGCCGACCGCGAGCAGACGACCGCCGGAGACGAGCACGCCGGCGAGCGTGCGGCCCCAACGGTCGAGGCGGTCGAGGTCGCCGACGAGCGCGTCCAGCGCGCGCACGAGCGCGGCGAGGTGACCGTGACCGACGCGTTCGTGCAGCGCGCCCTTCGGCGAGACGGTCGTCGTCATCAGCCGACCCCCACTGCCGCGAGCCCGGCGTGCTCGACCATCGCGTGGTGGTAGGCACGAGCGGTCTCCGCCGCGATGTTGGGCCACGCGTAGCGCGTGCGCGCCCGGCGCACACCGGCGGCGCCGAGCTCGCGCCGCGTTGCGGGGTCCGCGAGCAGCTCGCGCAACGTCGCCGCGAGCACGTCGGGACGCCGGGGCGGCACCATCCGCCCGGTCAGCCCGTCGATGACGGTGTCGACGAGCCCGCCGACCGCCGACGCGACCACCGGCACGCCGCACGCCATGGCCTCGAGCGCGACCAGGCCGAACGGCTCGTACCACGGCGCGCACACGACGACGTCGGCCGACCGGTACAACGCGGCAACCGACGCGTGGTCGAGACGGCCGCGCAGCTCGACGCGGTCCGCGACCCCGGCACGCGCCGCGAGCTCCATGAGGCGGACCGCCTCCGAATGGGTCGCGAGCTCCGCGCGCGCCGGTCCGCCGGCGATCACGAGCTCCGTGTCCGGCACGTCTGCGAGCGCGGTGACGACGTTGCCGACGCCCTTGCGCTCCACGAGCCTGCTCACGACGACCACGCGGTAGCGGGGGCGGCCCCGGCCCCGGGGCTCGCTCGGGCCGCGCGGCGAGAAGAGCTGCACGTCGACACCACTCGGCACGACGCGGATCCGGTTCGGGTCCCCGCCCTGGCGGACGAGCTCGAACACCTCCTCGTTGCTCTCGGCGAGCGTGAGGTCGACGTTGCGCACGATGTCGGCCTCGATCGCGCACCGCTCGGGCGGGCTCGTGTCCCTGGCGCCCTGCTGCGCGCGCTTCACGCTCCCGAGCGCATGGAACGTCTGCAGCGTCGGGATCCGCAGGGGCGCGGCGGCGCGCAGCATCGCCCAGCCGGACATCCAGAAGTGGCCGTGCACGACGTCCGGCCGTCGCTGTTGCAGCGCCCGCGAGAGATGGTGCGCGAACTCCGGCATGTGGACGAACAGCTCGTCCTTCGCGATCGGCTCGGGCGGCCCGGCGTCGACATGCTCGACCCACACCGACGGGCCGAGCTGCACGCGGTGTCGCAGCTCGGGCGAGTCGCGACGCGTGTAGACGACGACGTGCGCGCCGCGCTGACCGAGCGCGGACGCGAGTGACGCGACGTGGACGTTCTGGCCGCCCGCGTCGACGCCGCCGAGCATCGCGAGCGGGCTCGCGTGCTCCGACACCATCGCGATCCTCATCGTGAATTGACCTCCGTCAGCAGCGCGTCCCAGTCGCGCAGGAACCGGGGAAGGCCGTAACGCTCGAGCGCGTACTCGCGCGCGCGCAGGCCGGCCGCGGTCGCGGCGTCGTGGTCCGACGTGAACGTGCGGGCCGCGTCGACGAGCCGGTCGATCCGATTCGACACGACGCCGGCGTCCGCAGGAACCGCCTCGGGGACCTCGGTCGTCGCGAGCGCGACGACGGGCATCCCGAGGTGCATCGCCTCGAGCAACGACAGCCCGAGCGAGGTCCACCGGACCGGGTGGACGTAGACCCGCCGGCGCGCCATCTCGCCGTGCAACTTCTCCTGCGGCAGGTCCTCGATGCCGCCGAGCGCGCCGGCGTCCATCCCGAACACGTCGACGGGCGCGACGGCGTCGAACCGGGCGAGCAGGTCGGTGCCCGTCACCCGCCCGCGCCGGCGCGCCTCGTTGATCACGACCGCGATGCGGTCGAGCTCGCCCGTGTAGCGGTAGCCGGGGTCGACGATGCCGTGCTCGATCACCCGGGTCGGCGCGCGGCCCGCGTCCCAGAACAGGGCGTTGAAGTGTGTGACGTGGACGAGCGTGATGTCATCGCGCTCCGCGATCGGGTGACGCATGTCCGCGATGCGACCCTGCGGCGCGTTGTGCTCGACGTACAGCGCGGGGACGTCGCGACCCGGCACCCGGCCGCCGAGCCACGCCGCGGCGCGCTCGACCTCCTCGGGGCGCTGGAGGACGACGACGTCGACGGGCGCGTCGCGCGCCTCGTCACGCGTGATCTCGACCGCGCCCTCGGGCCACGGATAGGTCTGCGCGCGCCCGCGCCCGTCCGGTCCCCGGTCCGGGACGACCGGCACGAGGTAGCGGTGCGGGCCGTGCACGAACGCGGTCATCCACGACCCGTGCACGTGCCAGGCGAAGACGTTCACGGGACGAGCTCCGGCAGGGCGGCCTCGGGCAGCCCGGCCTCGCGCAGGACGACCTCCGGCAGCTCGGTGCCCCGGGAAGGCAGCACGCCGAGCTCCTCGAGCGCGCGCACGACGTCGTCGACGGACACCCGCGACAGGCACGGGTGCCCGGCCACGGGGCAGACGCGCGCGCGGCATCCCGCACAGGCGACGGTCTGGTCGCCGAGCAGGACGTGCGGCACCCGCCACGGTCGCCACCGCGCGGCCGGGACCGTCGGCGCGAACAACGAGACGACCGGCGTGCCCACCGCGGCCGCGACGTGCGCGGGGCCCGTGTTGCCGACGACGATCGCGGCCGCGCCGGCGACGACGTCGACGAGGTCGTCGAGCTCGGGCAACCCGCCGAACGGACGCACGTGCGGTCGAGGACCGGCCGCGACCCGCCCGACCAGCGAGCGCTCACGCTCGCTGCCGGTCACCGCGACGTCGTAGCCGCGCGCGACCAGGGCGTCGACGAGCGCGACGAAGCGGTCGGGTGCCCAGGTGCGCGCGGGGACCGAGCACCCCGGGTGCACCACGACATAGGGGTCGCCCCCGAGATCCAGCTCGGTGCGCGTGCGCCGGCGGCGCATCCGCAGCGCGCCGTCGTCGCCCGGCGGGAGCCGGTATCCGCGCGACCCGACGAGCGAGAGCGCGCGCTCGACCTCGTGCACGTCCCCGGGATCCGGATGGCGGACGTCGAGGAGCGAGCCCGGGTAGTCCTCGGACACCGCCGCGATCACCGGGACGTGCGCCATCCGCAGCAGGAGCGCGGTCGGTAGCGCGCTCTGGTGGAACGACGTCAGCACGAACGCCTCGTCGAAGTCGCGGGCGGCCAGGTCGTCGACGAGTCGGTCCATCGCGTCGCGGGCCACCGGCTCCGGATCGGCGTCGATCCACGGCAGTCGGTGGACGGCGACGTCGTCGACGCCGGGGAGCCGCCGGGCCGCGGCTGCGCCGACCGGGCTGCACAACATCGTCACCGACGCGCCCGACGTCGCGATCGCGCGCACGGCCGGTCCCGCGAGGAGCACGTCGCCGAGCGAGTCGGCCCGTACGACGAGGACGCGACGCGCGCCCGTCATGCCGGCACCTCTTCGCGGCTGTCGGTGGCCGCCGCCCCGAGCAGCAGGTCGACCGCGTTCGCCAGGTCGCTCGCGACGACGGGCGCCGCCGCGATCTCCTCGGCGCGCGTGGCGGCGTTCGGGACGAGGATCGCGCGTGCGCCCGCGTTGCGGGCCGCGTCGACGTCCGCTCCGGTGTCGCCGATCACGACGCACTCCTGTGGGCGCACCCCGAGCCGGCGCGCGGCCTCGAGGACGAGGCCGGGCTTCGGCTTGCGGCACGCGCAGTCGTCGTCGTCGCCGTGCGAGCACACGCAGAACGGGCCGAGCGGTCCGAGCTCGTCGTCGACGCGCGCGTTGACCGCCGCCACCTGGTCGGGTGTGACCATCCCGCGCGCGACGCCGCTCTGGTTCGACACGACCGCGAGTGCGACGCCCGCGTCACGCAGGCGCGCGAGCGCGTCCGCCGCACCGGTCATGGGACGGACCCGAGCCGGGTCGCCGTTGTAGGGCACGTCGACCACGAGGGTCCCGTCGCGATCGAGCAGGACCGCACGGACGGGTTGCGGTGCGCGCTCGCGGTCCGCGAGCCGGGACCGCAAGGTCGCGTAGCCGCGGACCCGGTACGTGACGGCTGCGAACGGCAGCAGCGCGCTCGTCGCCACCATCGTCGCGATCTCGCGCGCGGTGCGCGGGCCGGGAGCGATGCGCGCCCAGGCGAGATCGGACGTGCCTGCGACCCACGCGACCGCGCCCGCGGCTGCGACGCGACGGTGGCGGGTCGCCCGCGCGCCCGCCGCGAGCGCCGCCGCGGCCACCGTGACCGCGTGACGGGCGAGTCGCCCGGCCGGCGCGTGCGCGCGGTCGCGCCAGTGTGGGCCGTGCAGCGCGCGCATGAGCACGTCGTCGCCGTTGCCCCGCTGCAGGCGGACGCTCGTCCACACGTTCGCGGGCGGCACGGGGTGGAGGACCTGCCGGCGTCCCCGCACGAGGTCGGAGCCCGCGTCGAGCACGCGCAGCGCGAGGTCGGCGTCCTCTCGGTACGCGTGCGGGAACCGCTCGTCGAACCCGCCGACACGCGCGAGCACGGCGCGCCGGTACGCCATGTCGGCCGTCGCCCAGTACGCGCGCTCGAGTCCCGCGACGTTGCGCTCCCAGTCGGTCGGGCGGCGCCCGCGCGGGAGTGGCACCACGACGCGCCCCTGCGTCCCCGCGATCGGGTCGGCTGCGGCCGCGAGGTCGCCCGCCAGCGCGGCCAGCCACCGCGGCGTGACGACGACGTCGTCGTCGAGGAACGCGACCCACTCGGCGCACGAGGCGCGCCAGCCCGCGTTCCGCGCCGACGCCGGACCGGCGGCGCGTCCTGCGACGACACGCACGCGGTCGGCCACCCAGCCGAGCCCGTCGAGCGGCGCGAGCGCGGCGGCGCGGTCGCGCCGGTCGTCGACGAGGATCACGGCTCCTGGCCGGGGACCGTCGGAGGCCGCGAGCGACTCCAGCAGCGCGCGGAGCGACGCGCGCCCGATCGTCGGCACGACGACGTCGAACGACGGCGTCGTCACGCCGCCTCCGTCCGTGCAGTCCTGCTGCCCGCGCGGCGCAGCACGTACGGGCCGATGGCGAGTAGGTCGACCGGGGTCGAGCCGAAGCACTCGAGCGCGTCGCGCGGCGAGTCGACCATCGGCCGCCCGCCGGTGTTGAGGCTCGTGTTGACGAGCACGGGAACGCCGGTGCGGCGCTCGAACTCCTCGAGCACCCGCGCCGTCAGCGGATCCTCGTCGCGGTCGACGGTCTGCACACGCGCGCTGCCGTCGACGTGCACGACCGCCGGGATGCGGTGCCGCCACTCGGGCCGGACCTGGTGCGTGAACAGCATGTACGGGCTCGGCAGTGGCCCGTCGAAGATCGCCGCCGCACGATCGGCGAGCACCATCGGCGCGACGGGGCGGAACTGCTCGCGCCCCTTGATGTCGTTGAGCCGCTCGAGGTTCGCGGCGCGCGTCGGGTTGGCGAGGAGGCTGCGGTGTCCGAGCGCGCGCGGACCCCACTCGCTGCGGCCCTGCACCCACGCGACCACACCGTCGTTCGCGAGCTCCTCCGCGACGGTCTCGGCGATGTCGCGCGCGCGCGCGTGCGCGACGTCCGCGACGCGCAGCGCTTCACCGATCTCGGTGTCGTTCCACTCGCGTCCGAGCGCCGCGCTGGGCATCGGCCGGATGTGGTCGCCGAGCGCGTGCGCGACGTGCAGCGCCGCCCCGAGCGCGGTCCCGGCGTCACCGGCTGCGGGCTGGACCCACATCTCCGCGAACGGGCCGTCGCGCAGCACACGGCTGTTCGCCACGCAGTTCAGCGCGACGCCACCGGCCGCCACGAGCGCGCGCTCGTCCGTCCGCTCGTGGAGCCAGCGCGCGAGCCCCAGCAGGGTCTCCTCGAGCACGGCCTGCACGCTCGCGGCGAGATCCGCCTCGTCGTCGCTCCACTCGCGCTCGTGGCCGCGTCCCGGCCTGTGCGGCGCGGTGAAGCTCGACCAGTCGATCGGCGCGGTCGTGAAGGCGCCGTTGGCGGTGAGCTGCACCGCGCCGCGAAGCGCGTCGAGGTGCAGCGGGCGCCCGTACGACGCGAGCGCCATCACCTTGTACTCGTCGGACGAGCGGCGGAAGCCGAGGTGCTCGGTGACCTCCTCGTACATGAGCCCGAGCGAGTGGGGGAGCGCCGCCGTCGCCAGGATGTCGAGGTCGCCGCCGACGGCGTGACCGCCCAGGTACGAGCCCCGCTCACCACGGCCGTCGCACACCATCACCGCGCACGAGTCGAACGGCGCGGCGAGGTAGGCGGAGGCCGCGTGCGCGCTGTGGTGCGAGACGAACCGGACGATGCCGGGGTCGAGACCGGGAAGCGCGGACTTCAGGAACAGCGGTGCGCGCTGCACGAACAGCGAGCGCAGCCCCTCCCATCCGTCGTCCACCAGATCGGGACCGACAGGCGCGGCGAGCGCGGGATCGTACGAGTACGCCACCGCGTCGAGCTCGTCCGGCGCGATGCCGGCGCGCTCGAGGCACCAGCGCGCCGACTCCTCGGGGAGCTCCCACGTCGAGAACGGCACCGGTGGCTTGCCGTGCTTCCTGCGACTGAACCGCTCCTCTTCCGCGGCGGCGACGATCTCGCCGTCGACGACGATCGCGGCCGCGGGGTCGTGGAACACGGCGTTCACCCCGAGCACCGACGCCATGAGCCCTCCTCGATCACACGGTGTGGCGTCCGCCGACTACCCCCGAGAAGCGGCTCGACAAACCGCCACACCGTGCACACGAGCAACCGCGCGCGACGCGCCGGATCGGGCGTTGCGCGAACACCGGCCGCGGGGTACGCACGCGACGTCGTCGGTGATCGGAGGCCCCTGGAACCGGAGCGCGTGGTCGTCGTCGGCGCGTCGGCCGGCGGGATCGAGCCGCTGCGCCGCGTGGTCGCGGGCGTGCCCGCGGAGCTCCCGGTCGCGTTCATCGTCGCCCTCCACCTCCGCGCCGACTCGTTCAGCGCGCTCCGGCGGCCTCGCCCGCGCCACCAGCTGCCCGTCGGCCACGCGGTCGACGGCGAGCCGTTGCGCGGCGGGCAGGTGTACGTCCGCCCGCCCGACGTGGACGTGATCGTCCGCTCGGCCGAGCTGCACCTCGTGCACGGCCCGACCGGGAACGGCCATCGTCCCGCGATCGGCCCCTTGTTCCGGTCGGCCGCGCAGGCGTACGGGGAGCGTGCGATCGGCGTCGTGGTCTCCGGCGTGCTGGACGACGGGACGGCCGGCCTCGCGATGGTGAAGCACGCGGGCGGGGTCGCCATCGTGCAGAGCCCGACCGACGCCGTGTACGCCGCGATGCCCCGCAACGCCATGCGGCGCGTCGACGTCGACTTGGTCGTGCCGAGTGGGGACATCGGCCCCCCTGGTCGCGCGTCTCGTCGCCGAGGGTTCACCGCCGGCGGGGGAGCAGGTCGAGGCGGGACCTGACGTCGTGCAGGAGGCGATCGCGGAGGAGACGCCCGCGTCCGGGCTCCATGACGGCGGAGCGTCCGGGTTGACGTGCCCGGACTGCAGCGGCGCGCGCTGGGAGGTGCACGAGGGGCATCACGAAGGTCCGTTTTCGCGTCGGGCACGGCGTGGACCGAGACGGGGCTGTTCGCGCAGCAGACCGCGAACCTGGAAGCGGCGCTGTGGATCGCGCTCCGTGCGCTCAGCGAGCGCGCCGAGCTCACGCGCCGGATCCACGAGCGCGCGCCCGCGCGGGCACGAGCACGCGGCACGCATGTTTCGCGACCGACTGCGCGAGTTCGACAGCGATGCTCGTCTGCTCCGTGACGTCCTCACGCGCCGGGAGGACAACTCGACGACCGGCTCAGCGAGGTCGTGCAGGCGATCGCGGCCGGCAACGGCGAAGATGTCGACAGCGGCGGCCGTGAGGACGCCGCCGCGCTCGGCGAATGACCGAACGGGACGGCTTGCGGTCGCGGAGGACGGCGACTGCAATGACAGACCTGTGAAGGCGCGCGACCGCGACGAGGGGAACGAGCCCACGGAGGACGACCCGATCGTCGACGAGCCCGGTGACATCGACGCGCACGACCGGGCCGACGACCGGCCCGACGAGCACGGTGACGACGAGCTCGGCGGGCTGCTCGAGTTCGTCAAGCGGAGCCGTCGCTTCGACTTCAGCGGCTACAAGCGCGCGACCCTGCAGCGCCGGATCGCGAAGCGTCTGCAGGAGACAGGCTGCGACGACTACGCGGCGTACCAGGACTACCTCGAGGTCCACCCGGACGAGTTCATTCAGTTCTTCGACACGCTGCTCATCAACGTCACGAGCTTCTTCCGGGACTCGAGCGCGTGGCAGTTCGTCGCCGAGGAGATCGTCCCCCGCATCATCTCGGGCAAGGCCCCGGGCGCGCCGATCCGCGTGTGGAGCGCGGGGTGCGCCACGGGTGAGGAGGCGTACACGATCGCGATGGTCCTCGCGGACGCGCTCGGCGGCGAGCAGTTCCGCGAGCGCGTGAAGATCTACGGGACCGACGTCGACGAGGCCGCGCTCACACGCGCCCGCATGGCGATGTACTCCCCGAGGGACCTCGAGTCGACGTCGACGCGCCTGGTCCGCGAGTACTTCGAGCCGATCGACGGGTCCTACACGTTCCGCAAGGACCTGCGCCGCTCGGTGATCTTCGGCCGTCACGACCTCGTGCAGGACGCGCCGATCTCGCGCCTCGACCTCCTCGCGTGCCGGAACACGCTCATGTACTTCAACGCGGAGACGCAGGGAGCGGTGCTGCAGCGCTTCAGCTTCGCGTTGCAGGACGCCGGCTTCCTCTTCCTCGGCAAGGCCGAGACGCCGCTGACGCGCTCCTCGTTGTTCCGGCCCGTCGACCTTCGTCTCCGGGTCTTCCAGAAGGCCGACGCCCGCAAGCCGCGGCCACGCGTCCCGATGATCGCCGTCGCGAACGGCGAGGGGAACGGCGACGCTCGCCGCGTCGAGCGGGCGACGGTCCGAGACGCGGCCGTCGACGAGGTTCCCGTCCCGATGCTCGTCGTCGAGCTCAACGGGACGCTCGCGATGGTGAACGAGCGCGCGCGGGCGCTCTTCGGCATCACGGGCCGCGACATCGGCGCGCCGTTGCAGGATCTCGAGGTGTCGTACCGGCCGATCGAGCTGCGCGCCGTGATCGAGGAGGCGTACGCGCAGTGCCGGATGGTGCAGCGCCGGCTCGTCCAGTGGAGCGGGTCGGACGGCGACCGCTACTACGACGTCGCCGTCACACCGCTCACGGAGAGCGGCACGACGGTTGGCGCCGCAGTCACGTTCACGGACGTGACGCAGTATCGGCAGCTCCAGACCGAGCTCGAGTACTCGAACCGCGAGCTCGAGACTGCGTACGAGGAGCTGCAGTCGACGAACGAGGAGCTGGAGACCACCAAGGAGGAGCTCCAGTCGACGGTCGAGGAGCTCGAGACGACCAACGAGGAGCTGCAGTCGACCAACGAGGAGCTCGAGACTGCGTACGAGGAGCTCCAGTCGACGAACGACGAGCTGCAATACGTCAACGAGGAGACCCAGCGGCGCGGCGAGGAGCTCGATCGCGTCAGCAACCTCTTCGCCGCCATCATGGCGTGCCTCGACCGACCTGTCGTCGTGCTCGACCGACAGCTCCTCGTGCAGGTGTGGAACGCGCAGGCGGAGGAGCTGTGGGGGCTGCGCGCCGACGAGGTCGTCGGCGAGAGCTTGCCCGGCCTCGAGATGGGGCTCCCCGTCGACCGGCTCTTCGGCCCGATCCGCGCGTGCCTCGACGGCGACCGCGCGCAGGAGACCGTCGAGCTCGACGGGTACGACGCCCGCGGGCGGGAGGTGCGCTGCCGGGTTCGGTGCGCGCCGTTCCGGCAGGACGGTCCGGTGCCCGACGGCGTCGTCGTCGTGATCGACGTCGAGCGGGACGCCTGATGCCGTCACAACGTTCCGACAATCGGGGGCCCGGGTACGGTGCGCATCGTGGCGCGGGGTGACGGGGGAGACGTCGGCAAGCGCGTGCTGGTGGTCGAGGAGGACCCGAGCGTGCGTCGTGTGTTGTGCACTCGGCTCGAGCGGGAGGGCTTCGACGTCCGCCAGATGGACAACCCGCGCCGCGTCGACGAGCTGATCGTCGAGCTGCGGCCCGATCTGGTGCTCGTGAACCTGCCCGAGGAGATGCCGCTCACACCGATCGAGCGGATCCGCGAGTGCGGCGACGTCCCGACGATCGCGCTCGTGCGGGACGGCCTCGAGGTCGACCACGTGGACGCGCTGGAAGCGGGCGCGGACGACTACGTCACGAAGCCGTTCTCACCCCGTGAGCTGGTCGCGAAGGTCCGGGTCGCCCTCCGGCACGCACCCGCGGCGCGGATCGGCGCCGACCGGCTGGACTTCGGCGAGCTCGTCATCGACCGCCGCTCCCGCGAGGTCGTGAAGGCGGGCGACGTCGTCGCGATGCCGGCTCGCGAGTTCGACCTGCTGCTGTTCCTCGCGTCCTCGCCGCGACAGGTCTTCACGCGCGCGCAGCTGTTGGAGCACGTGTGGGCGTCTTCGGACGCGTGGCTCGGCGTCGCGACCGTCACGGAGCACATCCGCCGGCTGCGCAAGCGCATCGAGGACGACCCGCGCAAGCCACGTTGGGTCGTCACCGTGTGGTCGGTGGGGTACCGCTTCGAGCCGTGACCCGGCGGTCGGCGCCGCGTGACTCTTTGTTGGGGTGCCGGTGCGATGGACCCGATCCGCCGTCGGGTACAGGTCGCGTGACTCGGCCACCGGAGGAGGCGACGGCGGCACGTTCCCCCCGCACCGCGCGCCGGGCCGTCGCCTCCCGGGCCGAGCCCTGTGCGTTCGTGCGTCGCTGAACGTTGCCATGCGACGACGAACGACGCATGAACGCCGCGCTACGCCTCCGGCTCGCCGGCCGTTCGGGCCGCGAGTCGCGCGCGCTGCGGCTTCACGACGTACTTCGGGTCGGACGCCGACTGCTTGCCGGCCTCGAGGACCGCGAAGCGCTCGAGCAGCGCGCCCGCGAACACGAGCCCGCCGCCGAGCATCGCTGCGCCGCGCTTGCGGGCGCCGCGCGCGCCTGCGATCGCCGCGCCCGCGGCGGTGCACGCGAGCGCGGCCTTCGACAGCATCCCGGCCTTGCCCTGGTGGTACGGCTCACCGAGCTCGCCGAGCCGGCGCTCGAGCACCTTCATGGTCACGACCTCGCCGACCGCACCGAGCACGGTCATCCGCACCGCGGGACCGTTCTCGCCCGCAGGCGCGAGGAGCATCCCGAGCGCACCGGCGGACGCGGCCGCGCCGCTCGCGAACACGAACGGCAGCATGTCGTGAGCCTCGTGCCATGCCGGCACCGCGGTGTCGCTCGCCACGACCGCGGTGTACGTCGCGACTGCCGGCGCGGTGAGCGCCGCGACCGTCTCCGCGGCGGTCCCGATCGCGGGCATCACGCCGAGCAGGTCGCTCAGCGCGGCGACACCGGTCGCGGGCCCGTACACGCCGAGGATCCACGACCCGACGTTCAACGGTGACGTCGGCTTCGCGACGCGCAGCATGTGGTGGAACCGGTCGGGACGGCCGAGGTCGACGATCAACGCGACCGCGCCCATCGCGATCGCGCCGGTCGCCGACACCTTCGCCCGACGCCCGAGCTTGCGACGGCCCGTGCGCGACGCGCCGAAGCCGAGCACGGACGAACCGGCCGCGAGCCCGCCGAGGAAGAAGTACTCCGCGATCCAGTGCTTCCAGGTCGGCGGCTTGATCACGGGCCGGTCGTAGTAGGTGCGGACATCCATGTCGGGAACGACCGCGCGCTCGCCGCGACCCTTCCGCTGACCGTCGTGCGACGGCACGCCCGGCAACCGCACCTCCGTCGAGCTCACGACCGCACTCCGACAAACGCCGCGACCGCGACCGCGGCGAACGCGCCCGCCGCCTTGGCGGCGTTTGCCCACATCGACTTCAGATCGCGCGTCGTCACGACGGGATCGGGCGGGAACCGGTACACCTCGGGATCGTCGACGAGAAGGAAGAACGCGCCGAACCCGCCGACGCCGTCGTCCTGGTCCGCGCCGTAGAGGTACGCCTCGTGCACTCCCTGGTCGTGCAGCTGCGAGACCCGGCGGTTCGCGCGCGCGACCAGCTCGTCGAGCTCGCCGAACTGGATCGAGTCCGTCGGGCACGCCTGCGCGCAGGCGGGCTCGAACCCGCCCTTGAGCCGGTCGTAGCAGAGCGTGCACTTCCACGCGCGCCCGTCGCCCTCGCGCAGGTCGATCACGCCGAACGGGCACGCAGGCACGCAGTACCCGCAGCCGTTGCACACGTCCTCCTGCACGACGACGGTCCCGAACTCGGTGCGGAACAGCGCGCCCGTGGGGCAGACGTCGAGACACGCGGCCGCGGTGCAGTGCTTGCACACGTCGGACGACATCAGCCAACGGAAACCGTGTTCATGGTCGCGCTCGCTCGGCGCCGGGATACCCGGCGCCGCCGTTCCGGCCGCTCGCCGCTCCTGATGTGCCTCCTGCCCGCCCAGCGGTCGTCTCTGCTCGATGAACGCGACGTGCCGCCACGTGCTCGCGCCGAGCTCACCCGTGTGGTCGTACGACGACCCGAGCCAGTTGAGCCCGTCCTCGGGGACGTCGTTCCACTCCTTGCACGCGACCTCGCACGCCTTGCAGCCGATGCAGACCGTCGTGTCGGTGAAGAACCCGACGCGCGTCGGGTGCTCGGCCCACCCCGCGATCGACGCCGCGTCGCGCACGCCTGCGGTGCCGGGCCCGGGCATCGTGATGCTCACGACCCATCTCCTCCCACGCCTTCGACGCTGCGGAGGCGGGCCGAGCTCTCGCCCGCGCGGTCGCCCGACGGGATCCCGGCGCGGCGGCGGTAGTCGTCGACCAGCGAGAGGAGCGCCGGACCGCGCGGACGGCGCCCCGGACGGATGTCGCACGTCGCGGCCTTCACCTCCTGGATGTGCACGTTCGGGTCGAGCGCGAGCGGGAACAGGTCGTTCGCCGAGTCGCCCGTCGTCAGCCCGCGCGAGCCCCAGTGGTACGGGAGGCCGACCTGGTGCAGCGTCCGGCCCTGCACGAGCAGCGGCGTGACGCGGTCCGTGACGATCACGCGCGCCTCGATCGCGGTGCGCGCCGAGACGATCGTCGCCCACCCGTTGCTCTCCAGGTTGCGCAGCGTGGCGAGCTCGGGGCTGACCTCGCAGAACATCTCGGGCTGCAGCTCCGCGAGGTGGGGAACCGTTCGCGACATGCCGCCCGCCGTGTGGTGCTCCGTGACGCGGTAGGTCGTCATGACGAACGGGTAGACCTCGCTGCCCACCTGACCGTCGGACGGGTTGTACGGGTTGAGTGTGCGGCGGAACGTCTGTCGCGCCGGGTTGTGCTGCTGCCCGTACAGCGGGTTCTCGAACGGCGTCTCCTGCGGCTCGTAGTGCGTCGGGAACGGGCCGTCCTTCAACCCGCTCGGGACGTACAGCCACGAGACGCCGTCGGCCTGCATGACGAAGGGCTCGTTCCCGTTGATCGCGTCCTCGCGCTCGGCGTCGTCGGGCGCGCGGTAGTCGGGCGGCTTGTCCTTCTTGAAGTCCGGCGTGTCGTGCCCGGTCCACGAGCCGTTCTGCGCGTCCCACCACACGTAGCGCTTCCGCTCGGACCACGGCTCGCCGTCGGGACGCGCGGACGCGCGGTTGTAGAGGAGGTGACGGTTCGACGGCCAGGCCCAGCCCCACTCGGGCGCGACCCAGCTCTGGTCCTGGCCGGGCTTCCGACGCGCGGTCTGGTTCTGCTCGTCGGCGAAGCAGCCGCAGTAGATCCAGCAGCCGCACGTCGTCGACCCGTCGGCCTTCAGCTCGGTGTAGCTCGACAGAGCGTCGCCGTTGCTGTCCCACCCGTTGATCTCGCGCAGCACCGCGTGCGCGTCGGGCTCCTCGATCGCGCCCTTCGTCGGGTAGTCCCACGCGAGGTCGAGGACGGGACGGTCCATCGCCTCGGTCGAGCTGGCGAGCTTGCGCCGGATGACGTTGCCGAGGTGATACATGAACCACAGCTCCGAGCGCGCGTCGCCGGGCGGTTCGACGGCCTTGTGGTGCCACTGCAGCAGCCGTTGCGTGTTGGTGAAGCTGCCGTCCTTCTCGGTGTGTGCGGCGGCCGGCATGAAGAAGACCTCGGTGGGGATCTCCTCGGTCTTCAGCTCACCGGTCTCGATCTCCGGCGAGTCGTACCAGAACGACGCGCTCTCGATCTCCTGGAAGTCGCGCACGACGAGCCAGTCGAGGCGCGCCATCGCGTGCCGGTGCAGCTTGGAGTTCGCGGAGCCGACGGCGGGGTTCTCGCCCATCACGAGGAAGCCCTTCACCGTGCCGTCGAGCATGTCCAGGATGCTCTGGTACGTGGAGTGGTCGCCGGTGATGCGCGGCAGGTAGTCGTAGCAGTAGTCGTTCGCCGCGGTCGCGTGGTCGCCCCAGTACGCCTTGAGCAGGCTCACGGTGTACTTGTCCATGTTCCCCCAGTAGCCCGTCGACGCCGAGTTCTGCTCGATGAAGTCGTCGAGCGTCTCGTTGTCCTTGTGGGGCATGGGGATGTAACCGGGGAGGATGTTGTAGAGCGTCGGGATGTCGGTCGACCCCTGGATCGACGCGTGACCGCGCAACGCCATGATCCCGCCGCCGGGACGGCCGATGTTCCCGAGCAGCTGCTGGATGATCGCGGCGGTGCGGATGTACTGGACGCCGACGGTGTGCTGCGTCCACCCGACCGCGTACACGAACGCGGACGTGCGGTCCGGTCCCGAGCTCGCGCACAACGTCTCGGCGACGCGCAGGAACAGGTCGCGCGGCACACCGCAGACCTCTTCCACCATCTCGGGCGTGTAGCGCGAGTAGTGGCGCTTCAGGAGCTGGAAGACGCAGCGCGGGTCCTCGAGCGTCGGGTCCTGGTGCGGTGGACGCCCGCCGAGGATCCCGCCGTGGCTGCCGTGGCGCTGCCCGGCCGCGACGCCGGACCCGCCGTGCAGCTCGCGCTGACCGGCTGCGGCCGCGGCCTCGGGCACGTCCTTGTACTGCCAGCTCGTGTTGTCGTACGCCTGCTTCTCGGGGTCGAACCCGGAGAACAGCCCGTCGAGATCCTCGGTGTCGCGGAAGTCGTCGCTGACGATCGTCGGCGCGTTCGTGTAGGTCGCGACGTACTCGCGGAACTCACGCCCGTTCGACAGGATGTAGTTGACGATGCCGCCGAGGAACGCGATGTCGCTGCCCGCGCGCAACGGCACGTGCAGGTCGGCGACCGCGCTCGTCCGCGTGAAGCGCGGGTCGACGTGCACGATCGTCGCGCCGCGCAGCTTCGCCTCCATGACCCACTGGAAGCCGACGGGGTGGCACTCGGCCATGTTCGAACCCATGATCACGACGCAGTCCGCGTTCTGCAGGTCCTGCTGGAACGTGGTGGCGCCGCCGCGTCCGAACGAGGTCCCCAAACTGGGGACGGTGGACGAGTGTCATATGCGCGCCTGGTTCTCGATCTGCACCGCGCCGAGCGCGGTGTAGAGCTTCTTCATCAGGTAGTTCTCTTCGTTGTCGAGCGTGGCGCCGCCGAGGTGGGCGATGCTCATCGTCCGGCGCAGCGGCTTGCCGTCCTCGTCGACGTCCTGCCAGCCGCGCCGACGCGTCTCGATGATGCGGTCGGCGATCATGTCCATCGCCTGCTCGAGCGACAGCTCCTCCCAGCGGGTCCCGTACGGCCGCCGGTACTTGACCTTCTGCGCGCGCGTCGGCACCTGCACGAGCTGACGTGTCGCCGCGCCCTTGGGGCACAGACGGCCACGCGAGATCGGGCTGTCGGGGTCGCCCTCGATCTGGACGATCTTCCCGTCCTTGACGAACAGCCGCTGACCGCAGCCGACTCCGCAGTACGGGCAGATCGAGGCGACGACCTCGTCGGCGGTCGCGGTCCGCGGCTCGAGCGACGCGCTGGAGGGCGACTGCGCCGCGGCGCCGAGACCCAACGGGTCGCCGCCGAGCACCTGACGGACGACGGGCCACGACGCGAACCGTTGTGCGATGCCCACGGCCCTCACCCTCCTCGACCTTCCGCGTGGTGACGCTGCCCCGCTGCCGGCACCGTGAAACCGCGTTTTGCGCGCCATCGCGCGTGGGCAGCAGATCGAGCATGGAGATCGGGTACTCGCTGTCGAGTGAAGAGCTGCGGCCGGCCGACATGGTGCGGTTCGCCCGGCGCGCGGAGGAGGTCGGGTTCAGCGGTGTCGCCGTGTCCGACCACTTCCACCCCTGGATCGACCGGCAGGGCCAGAGCCCGTTCGTGTGGTCGGTGATCGGCGGCATCGCGTCGGTCACGGAGCGCGTCAAGGTCGGCACGACGGTCACGTGCCCGACCGTGCGTGTGCATCCCGCGGCCGTCGCGCAAGCGGCCGCGACCGCGGCCGACATGCTTCCGGGACGCTTCTTCCTCGGCGTCGGCAGCGGTGAGAACCTCAACGAGCACATCACCGGCGCGCGCTGGCCGGAGACCGAGGTGCGACTCGAGATGCTCGAGGAGGCGATCGCGGTCATCCGTCTGCTCTGGCAGGGCGGGATGCGCTCGCACCACGGGCGTCACTACACGGTCGAGAACGCGCGCATCTACACGCTGCCCGCGCAGCTCCCGCCGATCTACGTGTCGGCCTACGGCGCGAAGTCGATGGACCTCGCGGCGCGCGTCGGCGACGGCTACGTCGGCACGATGCCCGACGCGCACATGGTCGAGCAGTACACGTCGAAGGGCGGGCGCGGCCCGAAGATCGGCGGCGTGAAGGTGTGTTGGCACGAGGACGAGGACCAGGCCCGCAAGCTCGCGCACGACCTGTGGCCGACGATCGGCGTACCCGGCGAGCTCGGCCAGGAGCTGCCGACGCCCGCGCACTTCGAGCAGGCGGCGAGCCGCGTGACGGTCGACGAGGTCGCCGAGTCGATCGCGTGTGGCCCCGACCCGGGACGCCACGCGGAGTCGATCCGCGAGTACGCCGAGGCCGGGTACGACGAGGTGTACGTGCAGCAGATCGGCCCCGACCAGGAGGGGTTCTTCCGCTTCTTCACCGACGAGGTGGCGCCCCGTTTGTAGGCGACCGGGGCCGGGAACGCGAGACCGGTGACCAGCTACGGCTTCAGCTTGATGTGCGAGGAGCACGATCCGCGGTCGCTCGTGCGCACCGCGGTCGCGGCGGAGCAGGCAGGGTTCGACTTCGTCACGCTCTCGGACCACTTCCACCCCTGGTTGTTCAGCCAGGGCCAGAGCCCGTTCGCGTGGAGCGTGCTCGGCGCGATCGCCGAGCGCACGGAGCGGATCGGGATCGTCACCGCCGTCACGTGCCCGATCGTGCGCTACCACCCGGCCATCGTCGCCCAGGCCGCGGCGACGGTCGCGGTGATGAGCGAGGGCCGGTTCGCGCTCGGCGTCGGCGCGGGCGAGGCATTGAACGAGCACGTCGTCGGCGAGCCCTGGCCCGCGACCGACGTCCGTCACGCCATGCTCCTCGAGGCCGTCGACATGATGCGCGCGCTCTGGCGTGGCGGACGTCAGACGTATCACGGTGACTACTTCGACGTGCAGGACGCGCAGCTGTTCACGCTCCCCGACGAGCCGCCCGAGGTGTACGTCGCGGGTGGCGGGCCGGCCGCGTTGCGCGTCGCCGCGCAGGTCGGCGACGGGATGTTCGCGACGTCGCCCGACGCGGAGCTCGTCGACGCGTACCGGCGCGCGGGCGGCGACGGGAAGCGGTTCGGTCAGCTCGCCGCGTGCTGGGACAGCGACGTCGAGAAGGCGACCGCGACTGCGCACGAGCGGTGGCGGTTCGCGATGGGCTGGCCCGTCCAGGCCGAGCTGCCGAACCCGGCGAACTTCGAGGCCGCGTCGCAGGCCGTGCGGGCCGAGGACGTGACGAAGAGCGTCGCCGTCGGCCCCGACGTCGACCGCCACCTCGGCGCGATACGCGAGTGGGTCGACGCCGGGTTCGACCACGTCTGCGTCGTGCAGGTCGGTCCCGACCAGGACGGCTACCTGCGCTTCTGGCGCGACGAATTGCGTCCACAGTTGAACGGAGGTCGTGGGTGATGCACGCAATGAGACGGGCGGTACGGAAGCTGCGGCGGCGCGTGCTCTTGCTCGGTGTCGTCGCGGGCGCGTGGTACTTCCTCAACCCGCGCACCGGGCGCGCGAACCAGGCGCGCGTGCGCGACCAGCTCGCGTCCCGGATCCGCGGCGCGGGGACCGACGCGCGCCGTCTCGGTCAGCAGGCCGAGGGGACGAGTCGCGGCGTCGCGGCGAAGGTCGGGTGGAGCAACCGGTCGTCGTCCGGCACGCCCGTCGACGACAAGACCATCGCCGACCGCGTGCGCAGCCAGGTGCTCGGCCCGCTCAACGGCGAGCTGCTCGTCGACGTCGCCGAGGGGGTCGTCGAGCTGCGCGGTCCGGTCGACGACCCACGCGACGCGGACGCGCTCGTCGACGCGATCCTCGACGTGCCGGGCGTCGTGGGCGTGAACAACTTCACCCACCGGCCCGGTACGCCGGCGCCGAACAAGGCCGCCGCGCTCCACGCCGAGGGCGACATCTGACGCGCGGGCAGCGAGCCGAGAGGGGACATCGTGGAGACATCCGGCAACGCGCCGCACGTCGGGCTCGCGCCCGACGACCTCGTCGCCACGTTCCGGCGCTCCGGCCCGTTCGCGACGCTGTACCTGCAGACGGATCCCGCGATCGAGAACGCGGCCCAGTACTCGGAGCGTCACTGGCGCGCGTGCCGGGAGCAGCTCGCCGATGCCGGCGCCCCGGAGCGCGTCCTCGCGGCGATCGACCCGGTGATCGGCGGCGCGCACCTGCGCGGCGGCGGCCTCGGTGTCATCGCGGACGCCGACGGGTTCCTGCACGTCGAGCACCACCCGCAGCCGCCCGCGCGCGACGTCGCGCGCTGGTCGCCACTGCCGTCCGTCGTCGGCCTGCTCGAGTGGCGGCAGGGTCACGTCCCCCACGTGCTCGTGCTCGCCGACCGCCGCGGCGCCGACATCTACGCGACGGACGCGCGCGGCCGTGAGTCGCACCGCGAGGCGGGCGGGTCCGATCTTCCCGTCGAGAAGGTCGCGCCCGGCGGATGGTCGCAGCGGCGGTACCAGGACCGCGCCGACGTCGCGTGGGACCAGAACGCGTCGGACGTCGCGAACGAGGTCGTCCGCCTCGTCGACCGCATCGACGCCGGCCTCGTCGCGCTCGCGGGCGACGTGCGCGCCACCCAGCTGTTGCACAAGCACCTACCCGCGCGCGTCGATCGGATCGTCCACCCGATCGACGGCGGTCGCTCGGCCGACGGCTCGGACGTTCGCATCGCGCAGGAGACCGCGCGGCTGATCGCGACGGCCGCGGCCCGCGACACGGTCGCGGTGCTCGAGAAGTTCCGCGAGGAGCGCGGCGAGCACGACCGCGCGGCCGACGGTGCCGAGGCGACCGCCGCCGCGCTCCGGGAGGCGCGCGTCGACGTGCTGCTCGTCCACGACGACCCCGACGACGAGCGCACCGCGTGGTTCGGCGACGAGCCGACCGACGTCGGCGTCGACCGGAACGAGCTCGTCTCGCTCGGGCGCGACCACGTGCGCGAGGCGCGACTCGTCGACGTGTTCGTGCGCGCCGCGCTCGGCACCGGTGCGAGCGTCCGGGTCATCCCCGCGCACGGCGGCGCGACCGGCAACGTCGGCGCCGTGCTGCGCTGGAGCTAGA
>DASRES010000083.1 GCA_035651955.1 Acidimicrobiia bacterium | reverse complement strand
GAAGGCGGTGTGCAAGCGCTCGTACGTGCACCCGGACGTCGTCGACCTGTACGTCGAGGGCGAGCTGCCGGAGCTGTGGGCCGAAGGTCCGTCACGCGACGGCCGCTGGCTGCTCGCCGAGGAGCGCAAGCTGCTGCACGTCCTCCGGCAGACGCGCGCACGCGCCCGCCGCGCGCGTCAGGCCGAGCGTCGCGCGGCCGCCTGAGGCCGGCCCGGCAGCCCGTCGAGCGCGGCGAGGACGTCGCTCACGCTGATCTCGAGCAGGCCGGGGTCCGGGCGCGTCCCGTGCGGATCGTCGGTGCGCCCAGCCCACAGCACGCGGTGCCACGCCCGGTCGCGCGGCGGGCCCCACGCTGCGGGTGACGTCGGACCGAACAGCACGACCGACGGCGTGCGCAGCGCGGTCGCGAGGTGCGCGATCCCGGTGTCGCCTGACACGAGTCTTCCGGCAACCGCGACGACGCGGGCGAGACGCGCGAGGTCCGTGCGGCCCGCGAGCACCGAGTCGTCGGGGAGACCGGCGCGCGCTGCGACCTCTTCGGCGAGCCCCACCTCGGACGGCCCGCCGGTGACGAGCACCGTTCGACCCGAACGCGCTTCCGCGCGCGCGACACGCGCGAACCGCTCGACGGGCCACCGCCGTGCGACGTCGGCCGCGCCGGGATGAACGACGGTCGCGCCGCGGGCGCGCTCGGGCACGGGACCGGGCGGCGGCGACACGTCGAGGCGCGCCGGGTCGGCCGGGACACCTTCCTCGCTCAACAGCCGGCACCAGCGCGCGACCTCGTGCTCGTCGCGGCGCCAGCGCGGGTGCCCGCGGGTGCAGCCGACGTCGCGGTGCGCGAACGCGAGCATCCGCTCCGGTCGCGTCGCGAGCACGATGCGGTGGCTCTGCGGTCCGCGCCCGTGGAGGTTGACCGCGACGACCGGCGGGCGGTCCACGACGACGGGCCGGAGCTCGGCCGTGTCGAGGACGTCCTCGACCGCGCCCGACATCTCCGCGAGCGGTCGGAGTCGCGCCGGCGCGGCCAGCACCCGCCGGTACCCGGGGAACGCATCCGCGAGCGCGCGCAGCGCGGGCACCGCGGTCAACAGGTCGCCGACGCCGAGCGCGCGGAGCACGAGCAGGACGGGACGGAAGTCACGGTCGCGCGCGCCCGTCGCGGCGCTCGTCGTCGTCATCCGCCGATCACGGCCACGACGACTCGACCGACGGGCAGACGACGAGCTCGCGCACCTCGCTCCCCGCGGGCTGGTGCAACGCGAAGACCACCGCCGCCGCGACGTTGCCCGGGTCGTTCATCTTCATCCCGGGCGGGGGCTTGTACTGCTCGTCGCGCGTGTCGAAGAACGGCGTGTCCATCCCGCCCGGCACGAGGAGCGTCACGCCGACCTTCCCCTGGAGCTCCGTCGCGAGCGCGCGGGTGAAGCCGACGACGCCGAACTTGCTCGCGCAGTACGCCGTCGCGTCGCTGACCGCGCGCAGGCCGAGCGTCGACGCGACCGTCACCACGCGGCCGTGCGTCGCCTGGAGCGAGGGGAGCGCGGCGCGCACCACCGCGACGGTGCCCAGGAGGTTGACGCGCACGACCCGCTCCCAGTCCTCGGCCGGGACGTCGGCGAGCGTTCCGCACGAGTCGATGCCCGCGCAGGTGACGACGGCATTGATCTCGCCCAGCCGGTCCGCGACGCGACGGACGGTCGCCTCCGCGGCGCGCCCGTCGGCCAGGTCGACCTGCTCGAAGTCGAGCGCGTCGCCGCGCGTCGCGCGCTCGGGCTCGACCCGGTCGAGCACGACGGGCTTGCCGCCGGCCTCGGCGACCGCGTCGACCACCGCGGCGCCGAGTCCCGACGCCCCTCCGGTGACGAGCACGACTCCCAGTTCCCCGGCGCCGCGGCGCGGATCCCCGGCGCTGCCGCGCGTCTCGGGCGCGTCGCTACGAACCTGCACGCCGGACCTCCTCCACGAGCTGGGTCGTCGAACGACCCTCCAGGTACGGGACGATGACCGCCTGCCCACCCCAGCGGGTCATCACGTCGGCCTCGGGCAGCGACGTCGTGCCGTAGTCGCCGCCCTTCACGAAGACGTGCGGCTGGAGCGCCTCGAGCACGCGCGCCGGCGTGTCGTCGTCGAAGAGGACGACCTCGTCGACGCACGCGAGGCCCCGCAGCACCTCGGCCCGATCGTGCTCGGGCACGAGCGGACGGTCCGGCCCTTTCAGCCGGCGGACCGACGGGTCCGAGTTGAGACACACGACGAGCCAGTCGCCGAGCGCCCGTGCCGCGCGCAGCGCGCTGACGTGACCCGCATGGAGCAGGTCGAAGCATCCCGACGTCGCGACCACCGTCCCACCGCGGGCCCGGATCGACGCAGCGACGTCGAACGCGTTCGCGTCCGTGTGACGCGCCGAGCGGTCGGGCGTCCGCTCGAACCGTACGGCGCCCGCGCCACCGGCCGCGACGAACGCGGTGGCGGACGCGACCGCCGCGACGACCGCCTCGGACGGAAGCGCACCCCGAGCGAGCGCGAGCAGCGCGGCCGACGCGAAGCGATCGCCCGCGCCGCACGCGTCTCCCGATACACAGCGCTCCGTGGGCACGACGAGTGGGTGCGCGGCGCCCGTCGCGAGCAGCGCACCGCGCTCGCCGCGCGTCACCGCGACCGCGCGCGCGTCCCACGTGCGCCGCAGCCACTCGGCCCGTGCCGCGAGGTCGGCCAGGGTCCGGGTCGCCGCGTCCGCGAACGTCGCGACCTCGGGCTCGTTCGGGGTGACGAGCGACGCGGCCGGCACCGGCTCGGCACCCCGCGGGTGCGGGTCCCACACCAGCGGCGCGTCACGTCGCCGTCGCGCGAGCGCGTCACGAACCGCCGGGAGCGAGGTGAGGCCACGGCCGTAGTCCGCGACGAGCACCGCCGCGGCCTCCTCGATGGACCGCGCCGCGCGTGTGGTGAGGTCGCCGATGCCCCTCGCCTCGCGCCCGCCGTAGTCGAGGCGGGCGACGGGGCGGTCGCCCGCGCGTACCCGCACCTTCTCGGGCGTGGCGCCGGCCTGACCCAGGTCCTCGACGTCGATCCCGGCTGCGGTCGCCAGCGCGCGCAGCTCGCGGCCCGCGCCGTCGCGGCCGAGCGCGGTGACGAGCACGACGTCACGGTCGCCGCTCGTGTCGCGTGCGAGCAGCGCGGCGGCGAGCGCGGCGCCGCCGGGCCGGGCCCGAGCCTCGATGTCGTCGACCACCGGCGCGGGCGCGTCGGGACACAGGCGCTCGACCCGGCCGTCGAGGTCGCGGTCGAGGAGCGCGTCGCCGACGACGACGATCGGTCGTGTCACGGGCGTGAGACGGACGGCGGCATCGGTGCGCGTGCTACCCCGGGCCGGTGCGCCTGCAAACGGTCGCGAGCGTGCGGCGCGGACCGCTGTGGCACCGACCCCTGTGTCACCGAGCCGCGCCGTCGCTCGTGGGCGAGCCAGGCGCGCTCCGCGACGTCGATCTCGCGCGCGACGGGTCGGGGCACGACCCGGCGGTTGCGCAGCGCCCACGGCAGGGCGAGCGCCGCGTCCGCGAGCCCGCGCGCGGTCGCGCGGTCGTGCACCGCGATGCGGGCGGTGCGCGACGCGGTCCGCGCGAGCGCGCGCAGCGGCCGCGCGAGCGCCGCGGTGAGCACCTCGTTGCGGGCCAGCACGCGTCGCCGAGCCGTGACGTCGCGCACGGGTGACGGGCGGTGGTGCACGACGACGTCCGGCGCGTAGACGAGGTCCCATCCGGCTGCCGCGAGCCGGTACGCGACGACGGACTCCTCGCCGCCCACGCCCAGGCGCGGCTCGAACCCGCCCGTCGCGATGAACGCGTCGCGACGCACGACGGAGGCGCTGGCGAGGAACCCCACGAGCCGCGGGCCGGGGAGCCCCGCCCGGGGCGGGATCGGGCTGCGCGCCAGGAACTCGCACGTGGCGTCGTCGTGCGCGTCGTCACCGACGACGACCCGTCCACACACGAGCGCGACGGACGGGTGCGCGTCGAGGACCTGGACGGCACGGGTGAGGGCACCCGGTTGCCAGCACACGTCGTCGTCGCAGAACGCGACGTACCGGCAGTCCGAGATCTGCGCGCCGACGGTTCGTGCGGACGCCTCGAGGTTCGTGCTCGCGGCGATGACGTCGACGTCCGCGCCCAGCGCGCGGAGCGCGGCGACGGAGCCGTCCTCCGACGCGTTGTCGACGACGACGACCCGCGGGTTCTCGGGCAGGCCGACGAGCCCGACGACGGTTTGCAACAGGTCGTCGCGACGGTTGCGGGTGATGACGACGACGGCCACGTCGGAACGCAGCCCGGGGACCTGGCCGGCTAGCGCGTGAGCCACCAGTACTCCTCGGCCCGGAGCGCGTCGTCGTGGCCGGGGCGGCCGGGCGTGTCGAGCGCACGCAGCTGCGAGGCGTAGCAGGTCACCGCGCGCTCCTTGCGCTCGCGGTCGACGGGGACGGGCGGGGCCGGGTGGGGCTCGATCCCCACGTCGCGTAGCTCGTCCAGCGCGCGCTCCACCTCGCCGTCGAGCGCGCGGTACGGCGACTCCGCGTACGCCAGCCACGCCACGTCGCCGGTCCTCGAGCGTGCGCGCAGGCACGCAGCGCGGGTGTCGCGGTGGTCGTCGTGGAAGAGCCCGAGCGGCGTGACGACGGTCGCGGCGCCGTACGCGTCGATCACCGACACGATCGCGTCCGCCACCTCGTCGAGGTCGCGCGGGCCGTCGTGGTCGTCGCGGTACTGCGCGTCGCGGAAGCGCAACCAGACGGGTTCGGCGCCGAGCTGGCGGAGCGCGCGGCGATCCTCGCGACGCCGATGCCCGACGATGTCGTCGCCGGGGCCGAAGCCCGACGCGCGGTCCCACTCGGTCGGGGGCGTGCCGGCGGGTGGCCGGCCCGCGAACACCGTCGCGACGACGGTGCCGGGATGGGCGGCGATCAGCGCGCCGCAGCTCATCACGGCGTCGTCGAGGTGCGGCGACACGACGAGGACGGGCGTGGCGAGGCGCAGCCGCGGCGGTGCGTGGACGGTCATGCGCGCCCGCCGAGCTCGTCGTCCTTCGCGAAGGCATGGTCGACGCGCCCGTGGTCGTCCGTGAGCAGGTCGATCGGGTTCATTCGTCCTCCGGCGTATTGTCGGGCCGCGTTGCCCGTCCGGCCGCGCATTACCCCGGGGCCCGGTGGGCGCATGCGGGCGGCGGCGCTCTCACGGCGTGTCGCCGGCCGTCACGCTGGGTCGGCCCGGGCGGACGCCGGTTGGTGCACCGGGCGGTCCGGGAAGGCACCATTGGTCATGCCGTCCTCGCCGCTGGCCTCGCCGGGGCCCAGATCCTCCGGGAGGCCGATCGTCTGGCCCGGCCGGGCCTACCCGCTCGGTGCGACCTACGACGGGACCGGCACGAACTTCTCGGTGTTCTCCGACGTGGGCGACCGCGTCGAGCTGTGCTTGTTCGACACCAACGGCCGCGAGACACGCGTGGAGCTGCCCGAACGCAGCGCGTACATCCACCACGGCTTCCTGCCCGGCGTGTCACCGGGGCAGCGGTACGGCTACCGCGTCTACGGGCCGTGGTCGCCGCACCAGGGGTTGCGGTGCAACCCGGCGAAGCTCCTGCTCGACCCGTACGCGAAGGCGGTCGAGGGTCAGGTGCGGTGGGACCGCGCCGTGTTCCCGTACCGCTTCGGCGACGAGAACCGCGCGAGCACGGCGGACAGCGCGCGGTACATGCCGAAGAACGTCGTCACCAACCCGTTCTTCGACTGGGGCAACGACCGTCCGCCCGACACGCCGTGGCACCGCACGGTCGTGTACGAGATGCACGTCAAGGGGTTCACGGCGCGGCATCCCGGCGTGCCGCCCGAGCTGCGCGGCACGTACGCGGGGCTCGCGATGCCGAACGTCGTCGAGTACCTGCAGCAGCTCGGCGTCACGGCGATCGAGCTGCAGCCCGTCCACCAGTTCGTGCACGACGACGCGCTCGTGCGGCGCGGGCTGCGCAACTACTGGGGCTACAACTCGATCTGCTTTCTCGCGCCGCACAACGAGTACAGCTCATCGGGGTCGCTCGGCCAGCAGGTGCAGGAGTTCAAGCAGCTCGTCCGCAC
Organism: Acidimicrobiia bacterium; assembly: GCA_035651955.1. Lineage (NCBI taxonomy): Bacteria > Bacillati > Actinomycetota > Acidimicrobiia > Acidimicrobiia bacterium. Next base: position 10,485 of record DASRES010000083.1, on the reverse strand, counting down.
GATGCACGAGGCCGGCATCGAGGTCATCCTCGACGTCGTCTACAACCACACGGCCGAGGGCAACCACCTCGGGCCGATGCTGTCGTTCAAGGGTCTCGACAACCGCGCGTACTACCGGCTGTCGGAGGAGGACCCGCGCTACTACGTCGACTACACGGGTACCGGCAACACGCTGAACATGCGCGACCCGCATGTGTTGCAGCTCGTGATGGACAGCCTGCGGTACTGGGTCCTCGAGATGCACGTCGACGGCTTCCGCTTCGACCTCGCCGCGACGCTGGCGCGCACGCTGCACGACGTCGACCGGCTGTCCGCGTTCTTCGACCTCATCCAGCAGGACCCGGTCATCTCGCAGGTCAAGCTGATCGCCGAGCCGTGGGACGTCGGCGAGGGCGGTTACCAGGTCGGGAACTTCCCGCCCCAGTGGTCCGAGTGGAACGGCCGCTACCGCGACACCGTGCGCGACTACTGGCGGGGCGAGGACCGGACGTTGGGCGAGTTCGCGTACCGGTTCACGGGCAGCTCGGACCTCTACGAGCAGACGGGCCGCCGGCCGTCGGCGAGCATCAACTTCGTCACCGCGCACGACGGGTTCACGCTCGCCGACCTCGTCGCGTACAACGACAAGCACAACGAGGCGAACGGCGAGGACAACCGCGACGGCGAGAGCTTCAACCGGTCGTGGAACTGCGGCGTCGAGGGTCCGACGGACGATCCCGACGTGCTCGCGCTGCGCCATCGCCAGCAGCGCAACTTCCTGGCGACGCTGTTCCTGTCACAGGGCGTCCCGATGCTGCTCGCAGGCGACGAGCGCGGTCGCACGCAGGGCGGCAACAACAACGCGTACTGCCAGGACAACGAGATCTCGTGGATGGACTGGGGCACGTTCGACGAGTCGCTGCTCCAGTTCACCCGGCGGCTCGTGCAGCTGCGCGCCGAGCACCCGGTGTTCCGCCGGCGCCGGTGGTTCCAGGGCCAGCCGATCCGCGGCGGTGGGGTCGGCGACATCGCATGGTTCACGCCCGACGGCGGGGAGATGACGGACGAGGACTGGAACGTGAGCTTCGCGAAGTCGCTCGGCGTGTTCCTCAACGGCGACGGGATCCACTATCTCGACGCGCGCGGGCAGCAGGTGCTCGACGAGACGTTCTACGTGATCTTCAACGCGCACCACGAGCGCATGACGTTCTCGCTCCCGGGTGAGCAGTGGGGCCGGCGGTGGGAGAAGCTGCTCGACACGGCGGAGGTGGGCGTCGTCGACCGGCGCGACCACGTCGAGGTCAAGGCGGCCGAGCAGCTCGACGTCGAGGCGCGTTCGCTGGTGCTGCTCATGCGGGTCGACCCGGGCGGGTAGCGCGCTCGTCCCACTCGGCCGCGGTGACCTCGAAGTGCGCGACGGCCACCGCGCCCCGGCGGTCGGTCGGTGGTGCGAGGAGATCGCGTGTCCGCGTCATGCCGAGGCGTTCCGCGACCCGGACCGAGCGCGTGTTGTCGGCCTGCGGGAGCGAGCACACGCGTTCGAGCGCGAGCGTCGCGAACGCGTGATCGAGCGCGGCGGTGGCACCCTCGGTCGCGTACCCGTGACCCCACGCGCCGGGCGCGAGCCGCCATCCGACCTCGACGGCGGGGAGGATCTCGGGCAGGAACGTCGGGACCGACAGGCCGAGGTAGCCGATCACGCGGCCGTCGGCGCGTGTGCGCGCGATCCAGCAGCCCATCCCGAGCTCCGTCCATTCGTCGAGCTGCGCGTCGAGGAACGCCTGCGTCTCGTCGCGCGTGAAGCCGCGGCCGAACGGGAACTCCCACACCTCATGCTGCGCGAACACGACGGCGAGCTCGTCGAGGTCGCTCGGCGCGAACCGGCGCAGGTCGAGGCGGGCCGTCGTCACGTCCGGCAGCGGCGCGGCGAGCGGGGGCGCGAGACGGGTCACGCGGGTCATCGTCGCGTGTCGAGCGCGGCGATGCGCGTGAACGCGTCGCCGGGCGGGCTGTGCTCGACGCGGTCGCGGATCCGTGCGGCGCACTCCTCGGGTGTCAGCACAGAAGTGTCGACCTCGAGGTCGTAGATCCCCGGCGTGTGGACCTCGGTCTGCCAGCGCAGGACGGGCGGCGGCGGGTCGCCGTCGAGCCCGCGCCGCTGCATGATCACCCCGATCCGGCAGCGGACGCCGACGAGCAGCGTCGGGAGGTCGGCGACCTGCCGCGCGACGTTCGGGAGGATCCGCAGCGGCGTCGAGTACGAGTCGTGGTGGTCGACGTCGACGACGACGTTCAGCGCGCGCCGGCTGTGCGCCGCAACCGAGTCGTAGAGGGCCGCGTAGAACGCGGAGACGAGCGGTTCGAGATCGGGTCGCTCACCGCCCGGACGGAGTCCGATGCCCGGCTGGTAGCGCGGCGGCGTGACGGCGCGAGCGAACACGTCGACACCGAGGTTCATCCACGGACCGTCGAACGTCTCCTGCACGACGCGCACGATGCTCGACTTGCCGGCGCGCGGGGCACCGTTGAGCACGACGATCCACCCCGGCTTCGTCACGCGTGTTCCCCTGTTCGTCGTCGACCGGTCCCGCGGGACGGCGCTCAGTCCGGCCAGTCGAGCTGCGACTCGGGTACTCCGACGGCACGCGCGTGGTCCTCGGCGGCCGCGCGTCCGTCGTGATCGCCGCGCGGATAGCGGAAGACCACGTTCGCGAACACGACGAACGACTCGTCGGCAGAGTGGAAGTCGCAGTACCAGCCGCCGACCGGGTCGAGCGCGGCCGCGAGTGCGCGCGCGAGCTCGTCGGCGTCGCCGTCGTCCGCGGTGAAGTCGATCAGCGTCCACACGGATGGTTGGCCCGCGCCGACGTCGCCCCACTCGGCACGGGAGATCCTCGTCACGCGCAGGTCGACACCGTCGATCGCGAACCCGACCCGCAGGCTCTCGGCCACGAGGCCGCCGGCGAGCGTCATGCTGCGTCCGCATCCTCTTCGTCGTCGGGCGGTCCCGCGGGACCGCGGTGGTCGATGCACCAGAGTGCGGTCACGACGTGGTCGAGGTCGAGCGGGTCGCCGTACCAGCGCGCGATCGGCGTGGTCGAGTCGATCGCGATGCCGCGACGGCGGTTGTCGTCCTCGATCGCGTGCTGGTCGCCCGTGCGAGCCGGTTGCCCGGGTCGGACGACCCTGCCGAGCGGGTCGATCGCGACGAAGGTCCCGTCGGCCCCGCCTGGCTCGCGCCGGAGCGACCAGCCTCCTTCGTGGACGAGGCGATGGTGGTGCCAGCAGAGCTCGACGAGGTTGGCGAGGTCGTGCGTCCCGCCGTGCGCCCAGTGCCTGATGTGGTGCACGTCGAGGAAGACCCGCCCGTGACAGCCCGGGAACCGGCAGCCGCGGTCGCGCGCGTGCACCGCACGGCGCGTCGCCGCGGGGACGGTCCGCGTCCGCTTCGATGCTGTCCCGCCGGGACGCACCTCGACGACGGACGCGTCGCAGGCGAGCCGGCGCGCCGTCTCGGGTGCGATCCAGGTGTCGTCGTCCAGCGTGCATTCGCGGTCCTCGCCGACGTGCACCACGACCTGGGTGCGCTCACCGCCGGTGCGGGCATGCGGGCCGACCGCGAGGTACGTCTCGCAGATCTCGACGAGTGCATCCGCGTTCGTCGTCGCGGCCGGTCCCGCGGGACCGCGCGTGCGCACCGCTTCGAGCGCGGCGCGGACGACGGCTGCCGTCTCGGCGGGCAGGCGGCCGTGGATCGACACCGTGCCGTCGTCGTTGGCGTCGAGGCGCACGTGAGGCTCGGCGTGCCGGCGGTTCGCCTCCGCGGTCTCGTCCTGTTCGTCCCTCACGCCGCGGTACGCGCGCACGATCCGCTCGACCTGTACCGCAGTCGCGTGCAACGCCAGGTCGACGAGCTCGTCCTCGTTGCCCGCCGTCGCGATGCGCGTCAGCGCGCGCACCTTCGAGTACGACAGCCGCCCCGACGCGAACGCGTCGCGAACTGCGGGGAGCTCCTCCAACGCGCGCGCAACCCGGACCCGCTCCCGCGCCGCGCGCTCGTCGACGCCGCAGTGCCAGCTCAGCCACTGCGCGCACGACCGACAGCCCCACGTCTCGTAGCCGGCCCGCCGGTCGAACTCCGCGACGAGCAGCAACCACCGGCACCTGGCTGCGTCCAGGTGCGCGGCCAGCTGTGTGATCTCCGCCTCGAGGCGCTCCAACGGCATAGCCGTCGCCTCCACCACTCCGGGCATCTCCGAACCTCCGTCGTCGCGACGACACGGAACGAGCGGGGAAGCGAACGTACGTTCGTATGGTAGCACCGGTCCCGCGGGACCGCACGCACCGATGAGTCCCGTCGCCGCGTAGCGTCACGACGCACATGACGAAGCTGCGTGTGCACGACTTCGCGGTCTCGCTCGACGGGTTCGGCGCGGGCCCGGACCAGAGCATCGACCACCCGCTCGGTGTCGGCGGCGAGCGCATGCACGAGTGGATCTTCGAGACGCGGACCGGCCGGGCGATGATCGGCGAGGACGGCGGCGAGACGGGCGTCGACGACGACTTCGTCGGTGCCGGCTTCGACGGCCTCGGCGCCACGATCATGGGCCGGAACATGTTCGGCCCCGTTCGTGACGAATGGGGTGACAGTGACTGGACGGGCTGGTGGGGTGACGACCCGCCGTTCCACCACCCCGTCTTCGTCCTCACCCACCACCCGCGTCCGCCGATCGAGATGCAGGGCGGCACGACGTTCCACTTCGTCACCGACGGGATCGAGGCCGCCCGCGAGCAGGCGTTCGCGGCCGCGGGCGACGCCGACGTTCGCGTCGGCGGTGGCGTCTCGACGCTGCGGCAGTACCTGCGCGCGGGGCTCGTCGACGAGCTGCATCTCGCGATCACGCCCGTGCTCCTCGGCCGCGGTGAACGGCTGTTCGAGGACGTCGACGCCATCGACGAGACGTACGAGTGCGTCGACGTCGTGCGCGCGCCCTCACGCGTCGTGCACGTGACGCTCGCCTGCCGGTCACGCTGAGCCGAGCAGCAGCGCGACGGGGAGCGTCGCCAGCACGTCGGCGAGGTCGAGCGCGCCGTCGACGGCGCCGACTGCGCGATCCCCGAGCGCGTCGTGCCACTCACGTGGTGCACGCTCGGGCAGCGCGAGCACGCCGTCCGCGACGCCGCGTGTCGGGAACCGTGACGCGATCGCGACCGCCCAGTCGTCACCCTCACGACGGGCGAACGCGATGACTCGCGCGTCGTCGCACGCCAGCGGCACGTATGCGCCGCCGACGAACAGCGCGGGGTGCTCGCGCCGCGCGTGCAGCGCGCGCGTCGTCGTGAGCAGCTTCCGGCCGTCGGGATCGTCCGACGCATCACGCAGCAGCGTTCGACGTCGTGCGAAGTCGACGGGCCGGCGGTTGTCGGGGTCGACGAGGCTCAGATCGATCAGCTCCGTGCCCTGGTACGTGTCGGCGACGCCGGGACCCGCGAGCTTCAGGAGTGCGAGCACCAGCGAGTTGTGCGCGCCCGCGCGCGCCACGCACCCGACGAGATCGCCGAACGCGGCGAGGTACGCCGTGCCGCCGTTCGCGAGACACGCGTCGAGCGCGGCGAGCACGGCACGCTCGTGTGCCTCGTCGGGGGAGAGCCAGCTCGTCTGCTGCTTCGCCTCGCGCAGCGCCTTGCGCAGGTAGTCGTGGAGGCGCGCACGAAGGTCGGGGCCGTCGAGCCCCACGCCGAGCAACGTCTGCGCGAGGAGTCGCTGCTCGACGGCGGTCAGCGCAGACAGGTCCAGACGGTCTCGCAAGCGCGCCAACCCCGCCTCGAACTCGTCCGCGCGCTCGGACAGCACCGCGATGCGCGCCCGGACGTCCTCGCTGCGCTTCGTGTCGTGCGTGCTCGTCGCGAGCATGGTGCGCGGCCAACGCTCCGCCCGAGCAGCGTTCCGCGCGTGCAACCGCGCGACCGCGTGGTCGGGCGCCCGTCCGGGATCGCCACCGACGTCGTTGCGCGACACGAGGACGGCATCGCGGTAGAGCGCGGTGTCCTCGTGGCCCTTCGCCATCACCGGTCCGCACAGCTGCTGCCAGCGCATCGCGACGTCACGCGCCCCGGCCGAGGTCAGCCGCTCCACCAGCGCGGCCGCCTCGCTCGTCCCGACCCGCTCCGCCGCGTGCGTGAGGACGTCGAGGTCCTCGTCACCCGGCCCGTCGCCGTCGAGGTACGTGCGGTAGACGGGCAGCGCGACGGTCAGTGCCGTCACGCTCGTCCGCTCGCGCTCGCCCAGTGCCTCGACCACACGGTCGAGCTCGGGGCGCAAGAGCTCTTCGAGCACCATGCGCTTGGCCTCGCGCTCCACGGTCTCGAACGGGGGCTGCACACGCGCCAGCGTTCGCCAGCCGTCCGGGTCCACGAGCACGTCGTCGAGGTCGGTCATCGCGTCGTAGCCCGTCGTGCCGTCGACGGGCCACCCGTCGCGCAGCGTCTCGTCGCCGGTGAGGATCTTCTCCACGACGACGTACGTCCCGTCGCCCGCCAGCGCGCGCAAACGCCGGAGGTACGCGAGCGGATCGCGCAGCCCGTCCACGTGGTCGACCCGCAGCCCGTCGATCACGCCGTCCCGCAGGAGGGAGCGCACGAGCGCGTGGGTCTCCTCGAACACGAGCGGATCGTCGACCCGCACCCCGACGAGCGAGTCGACGTCGAAGAACCTCCGGTAGTTGCGGCGGGGCTCGTGCCAGTCGACCAGCTCGTAGTGCTGGCGCGCGAGCACGTCGTGCACCGTGCCGCTCACGTCGCCGTCGCGCAGCGGCAGGACCATGCCGCCGACGTGGAGCAGACCGTCGTGTCCGACGCGCACGTCGCCGCGAACGACACACTGCTCGACGGGCCGGTCGACCACCGGCAGCAAGACGCGCCCGTCCGTCCAGTCGACGTCGAAGACCCGCGCGTGGGGTGCGTCGGGACCGTCGCGCAACGTCCCCCACCACCACGGGTTGTCGACGGACGCGGCGAGGTGGTTCGGGACGATGTCGACGACGAGCCCGAGGCCGCGGCCGTGCGCGTCGGCGGCGAGCTCGCGCAGCCCGTCGGCGCCGCCGAGCTCGTCGCTGACGCGCGTGGGGTCGATCACGTCGTAGCCGTGCATGCTCCCGGCGACCGCGGTCGTGACGGGGGAGAGGTACACGTGCGACACGCCGAGGTCGTCGAGGTACCCGAGGACCGCGCGCGCGTCCGCGAACGTGAAGCCCGCGTGGAGCTGCAGGCGGTACGTCGAGACCGGCGGGCTCACGACTGGCGGTGCAGCACGAGCACTCCCCAGGGGCCGACGCGAAGTGTCGCTTCCCCGTCGGACAGCACGTCGCCGCCGTTGGCGCGGTCGCCGTCGGTGTCGCCCGCGAGCACGCGCCACCGCCTGCGGCGCAGCGGCGCGCGCACGTCCACGGCGTCGTCACCGAAGTGGAGGACGAGCGCGCCCAGGTCCTCGCCCGCACGGCGCTGCACGACCAGCGTGCGCGCGTCGGGGTGCGTCGACACGTCGCACGCGGACGGGTCGAGACGAGCGAACGCGGGCACCGACGCGCGCACGTCGAGGAGCGTCCGGAACCACGCTCTCATCGCGTCGGCGTCGGGCGACGAGCGACCACGATGCAACACCGCGGACCGGAACGTGTCCTCGCTCTGCGGGTCGGGCGGCTCACCTTCCCACCCGAAGCCCGCGAACTCCTCGGCCCGCCCGCGCCGCACCGCCTCCACCAACTGCGGATCCGAGTGGCTGACGAAGTACGGGAACGGCGCGCGCTCGCCGTACTCGTCGCCCTGGAACACGAGCGGCACGAACGGTGACAGGAGCACCGCGGCCGCGGCGAGACGCGACGCCTCCGCCGGGAGGGAGGCGGACAGGCGGTCGCCCGCCATCCGGTTGCCCACCTGGTCGTGGTTCTGCGCGAACACGACGAAGCGCGACCCCGGCATCCCGCGTGACGGCGACCCGTGGCGGCGGCCACGGAAGCGCGAGAAGCGGCCGTCGTACACGTAGCCGTCGGTGTACGCGCGTGCCAGGTCGTCGAGCGCGCCGAAGTCCTCGTAGTAGCCGTGGCGCTCGCCGGTGAGCAGCGCGTGGAGCGCGTGGTGGAAGTCGTCGTTCCATTGCGCGTCGCACCCGAGGCCACCCAGCTCCACGGGGCGGATCACGCGGACGTCGTTCGCGGCGCTCTCGGCGATCACGTGCACGACCCGCCCGCGTGCGGCCGCGCGCTCGTGCACCGTCTCGACCAGCTCCTGCACGAACGGGTGCGCACTCGGGTCGACGATCGCGTGCACGGCGTCGAGTCGGAGCGCGTCGACGTGCGCGCCGTCGACCCACCACCATGCGTTCTCGACGAAGTAGCGGCGCACCTCGTCGCTGCCCGGCCCGTCGAAGTTGAGCGCGTCACCCCACGGGGTCCGGTACCGGTCGGTGAAGTACGGACCGAAGTCGCGCAGGTGGTTCCCCTCGGGTCCCAGGTGGTTGTAGACGACGTCGAGGATCACGGCCATGCCGAGCGCGTGGGCGGCGTCGACGAACGCCCGGAACCCGTCGATCCCGCCGTATGCGTGGTGCGCGGCGTACGGCAGGACGCCGTCGTAGCCCCAGTTGCGCGCGCCCGGGAACTCGGCGATCGGCATCACCTCGACGGCGGTGATGCCGGCGTCGCGCAACCCGCGCAGCTCGCGTCCCGCGGCCGCGAAGGTCCCGTCGGGGGTGAACGTCCCGACGTGGATCTCCTCGATCACGTAGCGATCCAGCGACGGGTTGCGCCACATGCCGTCCGTCCACGCGAACGTCTCGTCGACGACCGCCGACGGCCCGTCGACCCCGTCGGGTTGCGCGCGCGACGCGGGATCGGCGCGCTCCACGCCGTCGAGCACGTACACGTACCGGTCGCCGGGCCCGACCCCGTCGACGACCGTGCACCAGTAGCCGCGGTCGTCACGCGTCATGTCGACGTCGCGCCGACCCGAGCTCAGCACGCGCAGCACGACCCGCGACGGCGTGGGTGCCCACACCGTGAAGGAGGTCCGCCCGTCTCCGAGCGCGTGCGCGCCCAGCCGCGTCACCGCGCGGGTCACTCGGGAACGAGGAACAGCGCGCCCAGGGGCGGGAGCGTCAACGTGAGCGACCACGGCTGGCCGTGCAGCGGGACGGGATGGGCCTCCACGCGCCCGTAGTTGCCCACACCGCTGCCGGCGTACTCGCGCGCGTCGCTGTTGGCGCGCTCGGACCACCACCCGCCCGAGGGCACCCCGACGCGGTAGTTGTCGCGGATGACGGGCGTGAAGTTGAACACCACGACGACCGGATCCGCGCCGGGCGCGACTCGCATGAACGCGAGCGCACTGTTGTCGGCGTCCTCGGCGACGAGCCACCGGAACCCGGCGGGGTCGGCATCGCGCGCATGGAGCGCGGGCAGGTCGCGGTGCAAGCGGTTCAGATCGCCGAGCCAGCGTCCGATCGCCGCGTGCCACGGCTCGTCGCGCAGGTGCCACGGCAGCCCGACGTCGTGGTTCCACTCCTCCCACGGCGCGACCTCCGACCCCATGAACAGCAGCTTCTTGCCGGGGAGCCCGTACTGGTACGCGAACAGCAGTCGCAGGTTGGCGAAGCGCTGCCAGTCGTCGCCCGGCATCTTGGCCAGGAGCGACCCCTTGCCGTGCACGACCTCGTCGTGCGAGAGCGGCATCACGAAGTTCTCGGTGTGCGCGTACACGGCGCGGAACGTGAGCTCGCTGTGGTGGTAGCGGCGGTGGATCGGGTCACGCTCGAAGTACTGCAACGTGTCGTGCATCCACCCCATGTCCCACTTCATGCCGAACCCCAGGCCGCCCACGTACGTCGGCCGCGACACCATCGGCCACGCGGTCGACTCCTCGGCGACGGTCTGCACGTCGGGGAACTCCCGGTACACCTCCTCGTTGAGCATGCGCAGGAACGAGACCGCGTCGAGGTTCTCGCGACCGCCCCACTCGTTGGGGATCCACTCGCCCTCGTTGCGCGAGTAGTCGAGGTAGAGCATCGACGCGACCGCGTCCACGCGCAGGCCGTCCGCGTGGTAGCGGTCGAGCCAGAACATCGCGCTACTGGCCAGGAACGCGCGCACCTCGTGCCGGCCGTAGTTGAACACCAGCGTGTCCCAGTCGGGGTGGTAGCCCTGGCGCGGGTCGGCGTGCTCGAACAGGTGCGTGCCGTCGAAGTACGCGAGCCCGTGCTCGTCGGCGGGGAAGTGCGACGGCACCCAGTCCAGGATCACGCCGATCCCGTTCTGGTGCAGGTGGTCGACGAACTCCATGAAATCCTGCGGCGAGCCGTAGCGCGCGCTCGGCGCGAAATAGCCCGTCGTCTGGTAGCCCCACGAGCCGTAGAACGGGTGCTCGGTCACCGGCATCAGCTCGACGTGCGTGAACCCCATCTCCTTCACGTACGCCGCGAGCGACCGCGCGATGTCGCGGTAGCCGAGGACGCGG
>DASRES010000082.1 GCA_035651955.1 Acidimicrobiia bacterium | reverse complement strand
CGCGAGTCACCCTGGCGGTTGAAGCCGACCTGGATGCCCTTGGAGATGTCCCTGGTGCCGAGGTTCGACGTCATGATGATCACGGTGTTCTTGAAGTCCACCGTGCGACCCTGCGCGTCCGTGAGACGCCCGTCCTCGAGGATCTGCAGGAGGGCGTTGAACACGTCCGGGTGGGCCTTCTCGATCTCGTCGAACAGCACCACCGAGAACGGCTTGCGCCGGACGGCCTCGGTGAGCTGGCCACCCTCGTCGTAGCCGACGTAGCCGGGAGGCGACCCGACCAGGCGAGACACGGTGTGCTTCTCCATGTACTCGCTCATGTCGAGCTGGATCATCGCCGTCTCGTCACCGAACAGGAACTCGGCGAGCGTCTTGGCGAGCTCCGTCTTCCCGACGCCGGACGGGCCGAGGAAGATGAACGAGCCCGACGGCCGCTTCGGGTCCTTGAGGCCGGCGCGCGTCCGGCGGATCGCCTGCGACACCGCCTTCACCGCGGCGTGCTGGCCGACGATCCGCTTGTGCAGCTCGTCCTCCATGCGCAGCAGCTTGGCCGTCTCCTCCTCGGTGAGCTTGTAGACGGGGATGCCCGTCCACAGCGCGAGGACCTCGGCGATCGACTCCTCCGTCACCTCGTTGAAGAGGTCGACGCCCTCGGCCTTCCACTCCGCTTCCTTCGCGGTGCGCTGCTCGAGGAGCTCCTTCTCTCGGTCGCGCAGCTTCGCGGCCCGCTCGAACTGCTGGCCCTCGATCGCGGCTTCCTTCTCCTTGCGCACCTTGGCGATCTCGTCCTCGAGCTCGCGGTAGTCGGGCGGCGCCTGCATGCGACGGATGCGCAGCCGCGAGCCGGCCTCGTCGACGAGGTCGATCGCCTTGTCGGGCAGGTGCCGGTCGGAGATGTAACGGTCCGCGAGGTTCGCCGCCGCGACGATCGCCTGGTCGCTGATCGTGACGCGGTGGTGCGCCTCGTAGCGCTCGCGCAGACCCTTGAGGATCTCGATCGTGTGCGTGACCGACGGCTCGTCGACCTTGATCGGCTGGAAGCGCCGCTCGAGCGCGGCGTCCTTCTCGAGGTACTTGCGGTACTCGTCGAGCGTCGTCGCGCCGATCGTCTGCAGCTCGCCGCGCGCCAGCATCGGCTTCAGGATGCTGGCGGCGTCGATCGCGCCCTCGGCCGCGCCCGCGCCGACGAGCGTGTGCAGCTCGTCGATGAACAGGATGATGTCGCCGCGCGTGCGGATCTCCTTCAGCACCTTCTTGAGGCGCTCCTCGAAGTCGCCGCGGTACCGGGAGCCCGCGACGAGCGCGCCGAGGTCGAGCGTGTAGAGCTGCTTGCCCTTGAGCGTCTCGGGCACGTCGCCGTCGATGATGTCGGTCGCGAGGCCCTCGACGATCGCGGTCTTGCCGACGCCGGGCTCGCCGATCAGCACCGGGTTGTTCTTGGTGCGGCGCGACAGCACCTGCATGACGCGCTCGATCTCCTGCTCGCGCCCGATGACAGGGTCGAGCTTCTTCTCGCGCGCGAGCTGGGTGAGGTTGCGGCCGAACTGGTCGAGCACGAGCGAGCCGGACGGCGTGCTCTCGCTGCCGCCGCCCGCCGGCGCGGACTCCTTGCCGCCCGCGTAGCCCGACAGGAGCTGGATCACCTGCTGGCGCACGCGCGACAGGTCGGCGCCCAGCTTGACGAGCACCTGCGCGGCGACGCCCTCGCCCTCGCGGATGAGGCCGAGGAGGATGTGCTCCGTCCCGATGTAGTTGTGACCGAGCTGCAGCGCCTCGCGCAGCGACAGCTCGAGGACCTTCTTGGCGCGCGGCGTGAACGGGATGTGGCCCGACGGCGCGGAGCCGCCGTGACCGATGATCTCCTCCACCTGGGCACGGACCGCCTCGAGCGAGATGCCGAGCGACTCGAGCGCCTTGGCGGCGACGCCCTCACCCTCGTGGATCAGGCCGAGGAGGATGTGCTCCGTCCCGATGTAGTTGTGGTTCAGCAGGCGCGCTTCCTCCTGCGCCAGCACCACGACTCGCCGGGCTCGGTCGGTGAAGCGTTCGAACACGTGCAGCCGCCTCTCGTGAGCTTGTCGGTACCGGCACGTCCTCCGTAACGGTTCGTCCGTGTGTTCGACACACGGTGTTCGATACGGCGCACGAGCCGGACTGGCTCGAAATCGATTGTAATCGGCCCCGGAGCCCGGCTTCGGCCGCCGGAGATGGATCACTGATCGGTCGCCGGCGGGTCGATCTGAAGGACCGGACGGGGCTCCCGACGCCTGCCGGACGTCAGACGTTCGAAACTTCGCCGGCTTGGAGTTTGTTCCCCCGGGTGCATAGCCTCACGCCATGCGGCGCACCTTCCGGGCGGGCCGGTGAAGCCGGTCGAGCGCCTGGGTCTCGCCCCGCTGTCCGGCGACCTCGAACGAGTCGAGACCGGGCTGCGTGAGGCCGTGCGCAGCGACGACCCGTTCCTCGCCGAGGTCGCGGTGCACCTCGTGCAGGCGGGTGGGAAGCGGCTCCGCCCCGCGCTGACGCTGTGCACGGCGTACGCGGCGACGGGCGGCGAGCGTCCCGCGAGCGACGAGGCCGTGCAGGGCGGCGTCGCCGTGGAACTCGTCCATCTCGGCTCGCTGTACCACGACGACGTGATCGACGAGGCCCAGACGCGCCGGGGCGTGCCCGCGGTGAACGCCCGCTGGAGCAACATCGTCGCGATCCTCGCCGGCGACTTCCTGCTCGCGCGGGCGTCGGAGCTCGCCGCCGCGCTGGGCGCGGACGTCGCCGCGCTGCTCGCGTCGACGATCGGCGAGCTGTGCCGGGGTCAGGTCCTCGAGCTGCAGCACCTCTTCGACGTCGACCGCAGCGAGGAGCGCTACCTCGCCGCGATCTCGGGCAAGACCGCGGCGCTGTTCGCGACCGCGTGCCGGATCGGCGGGATGGTGAGCGGCGTCGACGGCCCCGCGCTCGACGCGCTCACCGAGTTCGGCCGTCACCTCGGGCTGTGCTTCCAGATCGTCGACGACGTCCTGGACGTCACGGGCAGCGACGACGAGCTCGGGAAGCAGGCGGGCAAGGACCTCGTGGAGGGCGTCTACACGCTGCCCGTCATCTACGCCCTCGGCGAGTCGCAGGCGCTGCGCGAGCTGATCGGCCGGCCGCTCGACGACGAGACGGTCGCACGGGCGCGTTCGCTCGTCACCGCCGACGGTGCCACGACCGCGGCGCTCGACGTCGCGCGCGCGGAGGCGAAGCGTGCCGACGAGGCGCTGTCGAAGGCCGGTGACCGTCTCGACGTCGCGGTGTGCACCGCGATGCGACGTCTCGTCGACGGCCTGGTGACGCGCTCCTCCTGAACTTTGGTGGATTCGACACCTCTCCGGTGTCGAATCCTCCAGAGCTCGGTCGCTATGCGCTCGCGGCCTGATCCGCCGCGTCGTCGGCGACGGTCGCGTCGCCGGTGATGTCGGCGAAGAACTCGAGCACCGCGGCGTTGAACGCGTTCGGCGTCTCGACCATCAGGCCGTGCGCGGCGCGCGGGATGATCACGAGCCGCGCGTGCGGGATCAGCTCGGCGAGCTCCTCGGCGTCGCCGACGGGTGTCAGCGCGTCCTGCGAGCCGGTGATCACGAGCGTCGGCACGGTCACCCCGCTCAGCTCGAACCGGAGCTCGTCGGACATGTCGAGGATCGCGTCGACCTGTGCGACGAACGGCTCGGGCGGCGACTGCAGCAGGATGCGCGCGAGCAGGTTGAGCCAGAGCCCGAACCGTCGCCGCAGACGCGGGCCGATGAGCCACTGCAGCCCGTCGTCGCCGAGCGCGGCCATGCCCTTCTCCTGCACCGCGGCGGCCCAGTCGGCGAGCAGCTCGCGCCGCCAGGGATGGTGCCGGCACGCCGTGCACGCGAGGACGAGCGAGCGCGTGCGCTCGGCGTACAGCACGCCGATGATCTGCGCGATCGCGCCACCCATCGACGCGCCGATGACGTGCGCGGCCTCCACGCCTTCGGCGTCGAGGATCCGCACTGCGTCGTCGGCCATCTGGAACAGCGAGTAGGGGCCGGGCGGGCGACCGGAGCGGCCGACGCCGCGGTTGTCGATCGCGTAGCACCGGAAGCGACGGCCGAAGGCGAGGCGCTGGAACGCCCAGCCCCGCGAGTCCGTGCCGAGGCCCTGGATCATCAGGAGCGGCTCGCCGTCGGCGCGGCCGAAGACCTCGTAGTGGATGTCGACGCCGTCGGATGCCACGAGATCGGGCACGGACCCCTCGCCCCTTCTCGGCCGGCCCCTTCTCGGCCGGCCCCTTCTCGGCCGCTTCTCGATCGGATGGTCACGCACGCCCCCGGGCCGGCCGGCGCCGCACGTCAAACGGGTTTCGACCGTATCGCGCGCACCGCGCGCGATCCCGTGTTTCGCGCGTGGTTCCGGCGACGAACCTGCCCCGTCAGCGGGGCCTCTGCCCGCGGAGCAGGCCTTCTACACCTTCGCGGGCGGCCTCCGCGAGCTCCGCGGCGGCGAGCGGATCGTCGGGATCGACCGCGGCGGGGATCGGGTCGCCGACGACGACGCGCCACGCGCGCAGCGGCAGGCCGAACGGGCCGCCGGGCAGGACGGCGACCGGGACGACAGGGAAGCCCGTCGCCGCGAACAGGAGCTCGAGCGGGGGTGTGCCCGCGCCCGGGCGCAGCCACGTCGGCCCGAGCGGGACCGCGGCGAGGTGACCGGCGCGGAGCACCGCGGCAACGTCGTTCGGGTACTCCGCGATGCCGCCGAGCGCGCGGAAGGCGTCGCCGACGAACGGCGCGTCGGGCGTCCCGACGATCCGCAGCCTTCGGCCGCGCACGCGGCGCACGGCCATCCCGAGCGCAGCCGGCTCGACGATGCCGAGTCCGCGGTTGGCGACGAGGAGCCCGGGACCGTGCTCGGGGATGCGATCACCGTGCACGACGTCCACGCGCGCGACGAGCGCGAAGAACGGCGAGACGAGGTCCTGCAGGTGCGGGTCACCGCCGAACGGGTCCCGCGGGTACCGACCGTCGATGCGCCGGACGAGCGCGGCGAACGGCGACTCGGGTGGCGACACGCGATCGTCGTCGATGCCGAACGTGACCGAGACCTCGCGCGAGACGTCGCGCAGGGCTCCGGCCGCGTCCCTCACGCGGCAGCCTCCGACGGTCGCAGGCGCGTCACGGTCGCCCACTCGAACAGCTCCACGCAGATCTCCTGCGTCGAGCGCAGCTCTCCGATGCCGAGCACGTCACGCGCCCGCGAGCCGTCGGCCGTCCGGCCCTTGCACATCAGCTCGGCGACGTGCGGTGGCACCGGCGCGCCCGCGACCTCAGCGACACGACACGCGACCGACCAGCCGCCGCCGATCACGGGGAAGGGCACGCGCCCGCCGAGGCGCGCCGCCTGCCACGGGCTCGCGGCACCAGCACCGACGACGTTCAGCGCGCCCTCGTGGTCGCGTCCGAGCGCGGTGACGAGCGCGTGCGCGGCGTCGTCGGGCGACACGAGCGAGAACGCGGGATCCGCGAGCGCGGGAACCGGTACGACCGGCAGCCGCAGCACGCGACCGAGCGGGCTCGGCACGTGCGATCCGACGACCGGCGCGAGGCGAACCGCGGTGACGGGGATCGCCTGCGTGCGCGCGGCCGCGGCCGCGATCGACTCCATCTCGAGACAGCTGCGACCGAACGGTGTGGTCGGCGCGACGGGCACGTCTTCGTCGGGCACCGCCGCGCGCCCCCGGCCGCGGCCGTACACCTCGACACCGCTGCGGAGCACGACACGTTCCAGCTTCCCGGTGCGCGCCGCGGCACCGAGCGCGTGCACGGCCATCGCCTCGGTGCGCTCGCGCGCCGGTCCGGGCTCGCAGCGCGCGTGTGGCTCGTACACACCGACGTGGATCACCGCGTCGGGCGACACCTCGGTCACGAACTCCGTGAGGCGCTCGCGCTCGAGCGGGTCGATCCGGCGGAACTCGCTGCGGTGGAGCCGGCGGCGCGGCGGCAGGTAGTCGACACCGACGATCTCCTCGACGTCGTCACGGTCCTCGAGGATCTGGGCGACGCGTGTGCCGAGCTCGCCGCCCATACCCGTCACCAGCACACGCACGTCTCCAGGATCGCGCGCCGTGGCAACCGGCGTCGCCGATCGGCGCGCGGGCTCAGCCTTGATTGCGCTCGAAGACGATGCGCAGGCCCTGGAGCGTCAGCCAGGGCTCGAAGTGCTGGATGGTGCGCGAGTACGGCATGAGCAGCTCGGCGTGCGCGCCGGTCGCGACCACCACGCACTCGCCCAGCTCGGCTTCGAACCGCTCGACGAGCGCGTCGACCTGACCCGTGAAGCCGTAGACGGCACCGGACTGGATCGACTCGACGGTCGACTTGCCGATCACGTTCTTGGGCGGTACGAGCTCGACGCGCCGCAACGCGGCGGCGCGTCCGAACAGCGCGTCGAGCGAGATCTCGACGCCGGGGACGATCGCGCCGCCGAGGTACTCGCCGCGCTCGCTGACGGCCTCGATGGTGATCGCGGTCCCGAAGTCGACGACGATCGACGGCCCGCCGTACTGGTCGTACGCGCCAACGGCGTTCGCGATGCGGTCGGGACCGACCTCCTTCGGGTTGTCGTAGAGGATCGGCATCCCGGTGCGGACGCCGGGCTCGACGACGAGCGCGTCGTACCCGAAGTACCGCCGGGTCATGTCGCGCAACGCGGCCGTGACGCGCGGGACGCCGGACGCGATCGCGACGCCCGTCACCTGCGCGTCGAACGAGAAGCCGTGGAAGCCGAGGAACTGCTGGATCAGCAGCGCGAGCTCGTCCGACGTGCGCTCGGCGATCGTCATGATGCGCCAGTGGTCGGCGAGGCGAGGGCCGTCGAACAGCCCGATCAGCGTCTCCGTGTTGCCGGCGTCGATGGCGAGCAGCATCAGCGTCCGCCTTCGGTCGTGACGAGATCGAGGCCCAGGTCGAGCACGGGTGCCGACTGGGTGATCACGCTCGTCGAGATCAGGTCGGCGCCTGCCGCGGCGTACGCGGGAACGGTCTCGAGCGTGACGCCGCCCGACACCTCGACGAGCATCCGCGCGTCACGCTCGCGCACCAGTGCGACGCACTTCGCGACCTCGTCGGGCGTCATGTTGTCGAGCAGCACCATCTCGGCCCGCGCGTCGATCGCCTCGTGGACCTGCTCGACGCGGTCGCACTCGACCTCGACGGTGCGCCCGGGCCAGCGCGCGTGCGCGGTCTCGACCGCGGACCCGATCGACATGCCACCCAGGTGGTTGTCCTTGACGAGGACGAAGTCGGACAGCGAGCCGCGATGGTTCACGCCCCCGCCCGCGCGGACGGCCGCCTTCTCGAGCGCGCGCAGCCCGGGGAGCGTCTTGCGCGTGTCCCAGATGCGCGTGTGCGACCCCGCGGCCTCGACGAACCGGGCGGTGAGCGTGGCGACACCCGACAGGTGGCACAGGAAGTTCAGCGCGGTCCGTTCGCCGGTCAGCACCGATCGCATCGGGCCCTCGACGCGACCGACCTTCGCCCCCGGGCCCACGTGCGAGCCGTCGGCGGCCAGCCACGTGACGTCGACGCGATCGTCGAGCTGCGCGTAGACCTCGGTCGCGCACCGCGTCCCTGCGATCACGCCGGTCGCGCGCGCGACCACGTCCCCCGCGACGGTGCGATCCGCGGGGATCAACGACGACGTCACGTCGCCGAGCGGACCGAGGTCCTCGGCGAGCGCCCGCGCGACCGCGTCGCGGACCGCGTGCAGCGGCGGGTCGGCGTCGGGTTTCAACGCGCGTGCTCCGGGGCGTCGACGGCCAGCGGCACGAACTCGGGCGAGCCGCCCGCGGCGATCACGAAGCGGCCGAGGTAGTCGTTCGAGCGCTCGGCGAAGTCCTCCCGCGTGTGCGTGCCGCGCGACTCGTGACGGGCGCTCGCGGCGGCGACGAGCGCGCGGCCGATCTCGCAGAGGTTCTCGAGCTCGTGGACGTCCGTGCGGTGCGTCCCCAGGAGCGGTGCGACCGCTCGCTGGGCGACGTCGAGCGCGTCGGTCGCACGCCGGAGGCTGTCCGCGTCGCGGAGCACACCGGCGTCGTTCGTCATCGCGCGCTCCAGCCGGTCGCGCGCGGCGGCGACGTCCACCGTCCCGCGGTCGCCCGTCGCGGTCACCTGGACCTCGTGCTCCGCGGTGGTCACGGGGAGGATGCCGCGCAGCACGCCCGTCGGCGCGGGCTCGTCCTTGCCGCGCGCGATCGCGGCGACCGCCCGGGGCGCGAACACGAGGCCGTCGAGCAACGAGTTCGACGCGAGACGGTTCGCGCCGTGCACACCCGAGCACGCGGCCTCGCCGCACGCCCACAGGCCGGGCAGCGTGGTCGCGCCGTCGAGGTCGGTCGCGACGCCGCCCGACAAGTAGTGCGCGGCCGGCGCGACCGGGAGCCAGTCGCGACGCGGGTCGATCCCCGCGGCGCGACACGAGCGCCAGATGGTCGGGAATCGCTGCGGGAAGTCGTCGCCGATCGCGGTCGCGTCGAGCCAGAGGTGGTCGAGGCCGCGGTCGCGCAGCCGTCGTGCGATCGCGCGAGCGACCACGTCGCGCGGCGCGAGGTCCGCGAGCGCGTGCTCCTCGGCCATGAACGCGACGCCGTGCTCGTCGCGCAGCACCGCACCCTCGCCCCGGAGCGCCTCGGACAGCAGCGGGCGCGGCATCGACTCCTGGTGGAGCGCGGTCGGGTGGAACTGCATGAACTCCATGTCCGCGAGGACCGCGCCGCCACGGCGGGCCATCGCGGTACCGTCGCCGGTCGACAGCGGCGGGTTCGTCGTCACGGCGTAGAGCTGCCCGGCGCCACCCGTCGCGAGCACGGTGTGGCGGGCGCGCACCTCGACGCGCGTGCCGCCGGCGTCGACCGCGACCACGCCCGCGCACCGGCCGTGGTCGCGGAGCAGCTCGGCGGTGAACCAGCCTTCCCGCACATCGGCGTCGCTCGCGCGCACGGCCCCGACGAGGGCACGCTCGATCTCCGCGCCGGTCGCGTCGCCACCGGCGTGCACGACGCGCGCGAGCGAGTGACCTCCCTCGCGGGCGAGCGCGAGCGTCGCCTCGCCGTCGCCGGTACGGTCGAACTCGGCGCCGAGCGCGATGAGCTCCCGCACGCGGACCGGCCCGTCGTTGACGAGCACGCGCACGGCGTCGACGTCGCAGAGCCCGGCACCCGCGGCGAGCGTGTCGGACAGGTGCAGCTCCGGGGAGTCCGGCGCCGCGAGCGCGGCCGCGACACCACCTTGCGCGTAGCGCGTCGCGGAGTGCTCGAGCTCGCCCTTGGTCAGGACGACGACCGAGAGCCCGGCGCTGATCGCGTGGATCGCGGCCGAGAGGCCCGCGATCCCGCTCCCGAGCACCAGGACGTCCGGCTCGCGCCCACCACGCGCGCCCTCGGTACCGGTCATCTACGGGGCGAGGTCGTGGAGCTCGCGGTCGAGGGCCTGGAACGACGGATCGGTCGGCCGGTTGCGGGAGTCGACGTGCACGACCTTCGGCGCGTAGTCGTCGAGCTCGGCGTCCTCGTACTGCGCGTACGTGATGACGATGACGCGGTCGCCGGGCTGCACGAGTCGCGCGGCCGCGCCGTTCAACACGACGTCACCGGGACCGCCCGTGATCGCGTACGTCTCGAAGCGCGCGCCGTTGTCGATGTCGAGCACGTGGACCTGCTCGTTCTCGAGAATGTCGGCGAGGCCCATGAGCATCGGGTCGAGCGTGATCGACCCGACGTAGCTCAGGTCGGCGCCGGTGACGGTCGCCCGGTGGATCTTCGACTTCATCATCGTCCGGCGCACGACGCTCTCCCTACTCGCTCGCTGGCACGGGTGCCGTGATGCCGGGATCGGCGCGTACGTCGTCGCCGTCCACGATCACGGTCATGTTGTCGATCAGCCTGGTCTTGCCGATGCGCGCCGCGACCGCGACGAGCACCTCCCCGCCGTCGTCGAGCCGTGCGAGCGGGGTCAGGTCCCCCGCGTCGACGACCTCGGCGTAGTCAAGCGTGGCGAGCGCCTCGGCGTCGACCCGGGCGCTCAGCACACGGCGCAGCGTCGCCGCATCGCGCTCGCCCCGGCGCAGCGCGTCGACCGCGTCTCGCAGCGCGGCCACGAGCACGCGCGCCGCGGCACGTTCGCGCTCGTCGAGGTTCGCGTTGCGGCTCGACATCGCGACGCCGTCCGGCTCGCGCACCAGCGGGCAGCCGACCACCTCGACCGGGAGGTTCAGGTCGGCGGTCATGCGGCGCACGACGGCGAGCTGCTGGAAGTCCTTCCGGCCGAAGTACGCGCGGCCGGGGCCGACGATCGAGAAGAGCTTCGCGACGACCGTCGTCACGCCGTCGAAGTGCGTCGGGCGCGAGGCGCCGCACAGCCCGCCGGTCAGCGCGTCGACGTGCACGGTCGTGAGCGGGGGCCGGGGGTACATCTCGTCGACCGACGGGACGAACAACACCTCGACGCCCGCGTCGCGCGCCAGCTCGCGGTCGCGCTCCAGGTCGCGCGGGTAGCGGTCGAGGTCCTCGGACGGCCCGAACTGCAGCGGGTTCACGAAGATGCTGACGACGACCGTGTCGCCGGCGTCGCGCGCGGCCCGCATGAGCGACACGTGCCCGTCGTGGAAGAAGCCCATCGTCGGGACGAGCCCGACGCGCCGGCCGGCGCGGCGCGCGGCATCGCACCACACGCGCATCTCGTCGATCGTTGTGATGGTGATCATGCGACGACCGGCGTCAGCACGCCGTCCATCTCGGGGTCGTTGGTCTGCGCGAGACGGCGCGCGCCGCGCGCCACCGCGACGTACAAGTCGCGCTCGTCCGACGGGAGCGCGTCGAGGTGCGCGAGGACGGTTCCCGTGTCGCCGCGCGCGACGGGACCTGTGAGCGCGGTCGCGGGTGTTGTCGCGGCGGCGTTGTCGAGCGACGCGCGCACGAGCGGGACGAACGCTTCGAACGGCACGCCGCATGCGGCGGCGAGCCGCTCGACCTGTCCGAGCAGGGCCACGACGTGGTTCGACGCGATGCACGCGGCCGCGTGGTAGAGCCGCCGCGCCTCCGGGTCGGCGGGCAGGTCGAACACGCGCGATCCGAGCTCATCCGCGAGCGCCCGGGTGGCGGGGCCGTCGACGGCGCACCACGCGCCGTCGAGACGGGCGGCGCCGAGCTCCGGGGACGGCAGCGTCTGCAACGGGTGCAGCACGCCCACCTCGACGTCGGGACGTGCGGCGCGCAGGCCGTCGAACACCTCCGGGCCCGCCACGCCGGACAGGTGCACGACCAGCGCGCCCGACCGCAGCGACGGCGCCACCGCGTCGGCCGCGGGCGCGATGGCGTCGTCGGGGGTCGCGATCACGACGACGTCGACGTCGCATCCCGCCTCGGCCGCGTCGACGCACGCCGCGCCGAGCAGCGCGGCGGCGCGCACGGTCGACGGCGCATCGGGCGCGCGGCCCGCGACGGCGCGCACCGACCAGCCGCGGCGGGTGAGTCGCAGCGCCACCGCCGTGCCGGCCCGTCCGGGTCCGACCAGCGCGAGCGCGCGGGAGGCGTGGATTTCGTCCAACAGCGGGAACCTTCTCGTTCCAGCCCCGTCACCGGGTGCCGGACTGACGGCCCTCGTCGAGTCGCAATCGTACCGTGGTCGGGCGGACGCCGGGCCAGCCGCCCGCGGGCCGGCGGCCTTCGACGAGGTCGGGCGCGACGTCGCCGAGCGGGGCGAGGACGAACCCGCGCTCCCACATCCGGGGGTGGGGCACCACGAGGTCGGGCTCGTCGACCTGCTCGTCGCCGACGAGCAGCACGTCGACGTCCAGCGTCCGGGGACCCCAACGCTCGCCCCGCACGCGGTGCGCGGCGCGCTCGAGCGCCTGCGCGACGCCGAGCAGCGCACGCGCGCTCAGCTGCGTGTCGATCGCGACGACCGCGTTCAGGTAGTCGGGCTGCTCGGGCCCGACGGGGTCCGTCTCGTAGACGTCCGAGACCGCGACGACGTGGATGCCGTCCGTCGCGTCCAGGCCGTCGAGCGCAGCCTGCAGGTTCGCGACACGGTCGCCGAGGTTCGAGCCGAGCGCGAGATGCGCACGCGCCGTCACCGCGTGATCGTCACCGCGACGTGGTCGACGAGCACGCCGACGGGCGGCCGCAGCTTCCGGACGGTGACCGTCGCGTGCTGCACGCGCGCGTCGTTCGTGCACACGTCCGCGATCCGTGTCGCGAGGCGCTCGAGCAGCGCGTAGCGCTCTGTCCGCACGACGCGGGCGATCGCGTCGGCGAGCTCGCCGTAGTCGACGGTGTCGTCCAGCGCGTCGCTGTCGCCCGCCGAGCGGACGTCGACGTCGAGCGCCACGTCGACCTCGAACGGTTGGGCGCGCACCTGCTCCTCGGGGAGCACACCGTGCACGCCGAGCTCGCGCAGCCCGACGATCTCGATGCGATCCGTCACGCGGGCCTCAGCGGGCGCGGACGATCCGCTCGTCGAGCGTGACCGCGACGATCTCGCGCCCCGCGGCGCCGAGCTGGCGGCCGGTCTGGCGCTCGAGGATGCCGATCGCGTGCGGGCCCTCCTGCACGAGCCCGCAGTAGAGCAGGTATCCGGCGAGCGTTCCGATGATCCGGTCGCCGAACTCCTCGTGGTGCACGAGCACGCGCTCGTTCGGGTCGTCGAGCCAGCCCGCGATCGTCGAGTAGATCGTCGACAGCCGCTCGGGCATCTCGTCGCGCCGGCCGAGGGGGATGTGCTCGTACGCGAGGCCGGCGTCGTCGTAGGCGTGCAGGTTGTGCGGCGAGTCGAGCAGCGAGAGAACGTGCGTGAACCCGTGGCTGCCGAGCCAGATGAGCTCCTCCTGGCGGCGCACCTTGCGATGGTTGCGGGCGAAGCCGCCCGGGCGCTCGGACCCGGCCAACCGGTCGCGGATGATCCAGCAGAAGAAGCGGGGCTCGAGTCCCTGTGCCCACCGTCCCCTCATGCGGCGACCCCGTCGGGCGTCGCCCGGCGCAGGATCGAGAGCAGCTCGGCCGTCGCGACCGCACCGCGCACCTCGTGCACGCGTGCGACCGCGGCGCCCCGCTCGAACGCCCACATCACCGTCGCGAGCGTCGCGTCGTCGCGCTCGTCCGCGGGCGCGCCGCCGACGAGCCGTCCGAGGAACGACTTGCGCGACGTGCCGACGAGCACCGGGACGCCGACCGTCGCGCACAGGCGGGCCAGCCCGACGAGCAGCTCGAGGTTGTGGCGCACCGTCTTCCCGAATCCGATGCCCGGGTCGGCGACGAGCGCGCTGTCCGCGATCCCGGCGTGACGGGCCGCGTCGAGGCGCTCGACGAGGAACGCGGCGACGTCGCCGACGACGTCGTCGTAGCGCGGGTCGTCCTGCATGGTCCTCGGCTCGCCCCGCATGTGCATGACGACGTACCCCGCGCCTGCCGCCGCGACCGTCGCCAGCATCCGGTCGTCGAAGCGTGCGGCCGAGACGTCGTTGACGATGGTGGCGCCGACGTCGACCGCGGCCTGGGCGACCGACGCCTTGACCGTGTCGATGCTGACGGGCACGCCGGCGTCCGCGGCGAGGGCCCGCACCACCGGGAGGACCCGTCGGAGCTCCTCCTCGGCGTCCACCGGCGCCGCGCCCGGGCGGCTCGACTCACCGCCGACGTCGAGGATGTCGGCGCCCTGGGCCGCGAGATCGAGCCCGTGGGCGATCGCGGCGTCGTGGGCGAGCCACTTCCCGCCGTCGGAGAAGGAGTCGGGGGTGACGTTCACGATGCCCATGACGGCCGGACGCGCACGGCCGAGCACCGACTCCCAGGCGAACATCGGCGAGCAGCGTAGCGGCCGACCGGCCCGCGACTTCCGTCAGGAAGCCGTCAGAACCGCGACGGCCGCGCTGTCGGTGACGCTTCAGTGAGCGAGAGATCGGTCCTGGACCGACTCACGCTTCAGTCAAGCTCACGCCCGACCGGTCTGGTTGATGAAGGACATCGCCTCCGCGCGGGTGGCGGGGTTGTCCTTGAACAGCCCGCGGACCGCGGACGTGACCGTGAGCGAGCCCGGCTTCTTCACCCCGCGCATCGACATGCACAGGTGCTCGGCCTCGATGACGACGAACACACCGGCCGGCTTCAGCACGTCCATGAGCGCGTCGGCGACCTGGGTGGTCAACCGCTCCTGCACCTGTGGCCGCCGCGCGTACCCCTCGACCAGGCGGGCGAGCTTGGACAGCCCGGTGATGCGGCCGTCGTCCCCCGGGATGTACGCGACGTGCGCGTGCCCCGCGAAGGGGATCAGGTGGTGCTCGCACAGCGACTCGACGCGGATGTCGCGCACCATCACCATCTCGTCGTGGTTGGCCTCGAACGACACCTGGAGATGACGGGACGGGTCGTCGTGCAGGCCGGCGAACAGCTCGGCGTACATCTCGGCGACCCGGGCCGGCGTCCGCTCCAAGCCGTCACGGTCGGGATCCTCACCGATGGCGTAGAGGATCTCCCGGACGGCTCGCTCGATGCGCGGCTTGTCGACACCGCGCCGCTCGGGCAGCGGATGGACGGGGTTCGTCTCGGACATGCTGCCCGAGACTACGACGTGGTCCGCCGAGGGGATGGGGCCGCGTCGCTCGCGGCAACGGCCGACGGGCGGCCGGCGCCGAGCTCGTCGCCGCGCGTGCCGGTCCACGGCGTCGTCGCCGCGAGGATCTCCTGCACCCGCTCGGCCTCGAGCGTCTCGTGCTCGATGAGCGCGTCGGCCAGCGTATCGAGCACGTGACGGTTCGTCTCGAGGATGTCCCGCGCGACTGCGTGCGCGCCGTCGACGAGCCTGCGGACCTCGACGTCGATGTGGGCGGCGACCTCGTCCGAGTAGTCGGGCGTCGACTGGAGGTCGCGGCCGAGGAACACCTCGCCGTGCGGGTGACCGAAGCGCATCGGGCCCAGGGTCTCGCTCATCCCGTACTCGGTGACCATCTGGCGCGCGACGGTCGTCGCGCGCTCGATGTCGTTCTGCGCGCCCGTCGTCGGGTCCTCGAACACGAGCTCCTCCGCGGTGCGCCCGCCGAGCAGCATCGCGAGCTCGTCGACGAGCTCGCTCCGGCGCACGAGGAACTTGTCCTCGACCGGCAGCGTGAGCGTGTACCCGAGCGCGCGACCGCGCGGGATGATCGACACCTTGTGCACCGGGTCGGTGTTCGGGAGCGCGTGGCTGACGAGCGCGTGGCCGGCCTCGTGGAACGCGATGACCCGCTTCTCCTTGTCGGAGATGAGCCGGCTCTTGCGCTCGGGTCCGGCCATCACGCGGTCGATCGCCTCCTCGAGCTGCGGGAGGCCGATCAGCTTCAGGTGGTGACGGGCAGACAGCAGCGCGGCCTCGTTCATCAGGTTCGAGAGGTCGGCGCCGGTGAAGCCGGGCGTGCGGCGCGCGATGACGTCGAGGTCGACGCCCTCCGCGATCGGCTTGCCGCGCGCGTGCACCGCGAGGATCGCCTTGCGGCCCTCGAGGTCGGGACGGTCGACGACGATCTGGCGGTCGAACCGGCCCGGGCGCAGCAGCGCGGGGTCGAGGATGTCGGGACGGTTCGTCGACGCCAGCAGGATCACGCCCTGCTTCATGTCGAAGCCGTCCATCTCGACGAGGAGCTGGTTGAGCGTCTGCTCGCGCTCGTCGTGACCGCCGCCGAGGCCGGCACCGCGCTGACGGCCGACGGCGTCGATCTCGTCGACGAAGACGATCGCGGGCGCGGCCGCCTTCGCCTGCTCGAACAGGTCACGCACGCGCGACGCGCCGACGCCGACGAACATCTCGACGAAGTCGGAGCCGCTGATCGAGAAGAACGGCACACCAGCCTCGCCGGCGACGGCCTTGGCGAGCAGCGTCTTGCCCGTCCCGGGCGGGCCGTACAGGAGGACGCCCTTCGGGATCTTGGCACCCATCTCCTGGAACCGCTGCGGCGACTCGAGGAACTCCTTGATCTCCTGCAGCTCCTCGACGGCCTCGTCGAGCCCGGCGACGTCGGCGAACGTCGTCTGGGGCTGGTCCTTCGAGACGACCTTCGCGCGCGACTTGCCGAAGCTCATCACGCGACTGCCGCCGCCCTGCATCTGGTTCATGAACAGCAGGACGATGCCGACGATGAGCACGAAGGGCAGCGCGCTGATGAGCACCGACAGCCACGGGTTGGTCTTCTGCGCGTCGGTCTTCAGCGAGACGTCCGCCGCGACCGTCTTCGACGTGATCGTGTCGGTGTAGCGGTCGGGGAAGCGGACCTCGTACTGCGTGCCGTC
Source organism: Acidimicrobiia bacterium (assembly GCA_035651955.1). NCBI lineage: Bacteria > Bacillati > Actinomycetota > Acidimicrobiia > Acidimicrobiia bacterium. The sequence continues at coordinate 5,219 of DASRES010000082.1, read as the reverse complement.
CGCGAGCTTGCCCTTGATCTCGTGGTCGCGGTCGTAGAGCGTCGCGGACGCGACGTCGTGCACGCTCAGCCGGTCCTCGTACGACTTGATGCTGAGCTGCTCGCGCGGCTCGCCGCGCGTCAGCAGCTGCACCGCGAAGAAGACGGCGAGCGCGGCGAGAAGCAGCCACACGAAGATGCTGCGGCGCAGCTTGGTCACGGGTTCGCCCACCTCGCGGGACGGAAGGGACGCATCAGCCTAACCGCACGCCCTGCGGGCGATCGCTCGGCTTCAGCCCGGCAGCACCCCGGCGTACTCGGCGATGAACGGCAGGTTGCGGTAGCGCTCGCCCACGTCGAGGCCGTAGCCCACCACGAAGGCGGGTGGGATGCGGAAGCCGACATACCGGAGGTCGGGATCGACCTTCTGGAGACCCTCCTTGAGGAGCAGCGCGCAGACCTCGACGGAGGCGGGATTGCGCGCGGCCAGGTTCTTCCGCAGGTAGGCGAGTGTCAGCCCCGAGTCGACGATGTCCTCCACGATGAGGACGTGCCGGTCGGTGAGGTCGAGGTCGAGGTCCTTGATGATCCGCACGACCCCACTCGTGCGGGTCGCCGAGCCGTACGACGACACCGCCATGAAGTCGAACTCGACGGGCAGGTCGATCGCGCGGGCGAGGTCGCTCATGAACATGAACGCGCCCTTCAGCACGCCGACGAGGAGCGGTGGGCGGTCGGCGTAGTCCGCGGTGATGTCCTTGCCGAGCGCGGTGACGCGCTCCTGAAGCTCGTCGGCGTCGACGACGACCCGTCCGACGTTCGGGTCCGACATGGTCACGCTCGACCTCCCACCGTGTTCATGCGTCGCTCGACCGTCCACGAGCCCGGCGAACGACGCATGAACGACGAATCACGCATCGCCGGCATCGTGGTGTGCGCGCGGCCCGAGACGCAACCGTCCCGCCGTGCGCGCGACACGGCGGCCTCCCGTCAGCTCCGCCGCGCGCCGCTCGCAACGCGCGACCGCGAGCACGCGCTCGACCTCGGCGTGCGACGGCGGTGGACTCCCGAGCCACGCGCGCACGGCGCGGCGCTGCAACGGGAGCGGCAGCGCGAGCAGCGTGTGCGCGGGTGGCTCGTCGTCGTCGTCCGGCCCGGGCCACGCGGCCGCCGCGAGCTCGTCGAGCCAGCGCGACTCGTCACCGATGACGTCAGCCTGACGGGCGAGCACGGGCACGAGATCGCGGCGCGCGCCACGTTCGAGGAACGGGATGAGCTCGCGGCGCACCCAGACCCGCCGGAAGGCGACGTCGTCGTTCATCGGATCGTGCAGCGGCGCGACGCCGAGACGCGCGCAGATCTCGACGGTGTCCGCGCGCCGGAGCCCCAGCAACGGGCGCACGACGTCGCCGGCCCGCACCGCCATGCCGGCGAGCCCGGCCGGACCGGAGCCGCGCAAGAGGTTCAGCAGCACGGTCTCGGCCTGGTCGTCCGCGGTGTGCCCGACGAGGATCGCGCTCGCGCGGAGCTCGTCACGAGCGTCCCGCAACGCCGCGTAGCGCGACGCGCGCGCGCGCGCCTCGAGGTTCGGTCCTGGCGCGAGTGCGACGCGCGTGGTGCGCGCGGGAACGCCGAGACGCGCGGCGAGCTGCGCGACACGCGTGTACTCGTGCGCGCTCCCGTCACGTAGCCCGTGGTCGACGTGCACCGCGACCGGTTGCAGCCCCGCGACCGACGCGAGCGCGAGCAGCGCGAGCGAGTCCGCGCCGCCCGAGCACGCGACGACGACCGGCGCGGCGAGCTCGTCGAGGCCGCGCAGGCGCGCACGCCAACCATCGAGCGCGCGCGCGAGCCGATCGGTCGACGCGACCGTCACGCGCCGACCCGTGCGAGCCACCGGCTCGGCTCGGACAGCTCCTCCATCGTCGGGAGCGCCTCGGGCGCGCGCCAGGCGGCGTCGATCGCGCGCAGCCCCGCCTCGCGCTCGACCGCCTCGACGAACGCCTCGCCCACCTCGTACTGGCGCATCTTCATCTCGAGCCCGAGGAGCTTCTGCAGCTGCGCGGACAGCCCCCGCGCCTCGCGACGGGCCTGGAGCACGCGCGCCATGCGCTCCTGCCCGGCTACGTGACGCCGCCCGAGGTGGTTCATGACGACGTTCCCGTGTCCCTCGAGCAGCGACATGAGCGCCTGGACCTGCGACAGCAGGCCGCGCTGCTCCGGCGTCGCGAGCAGACCGACGAGACCCCCCTCGTCGAGCGGGTTGCGACCGCGGCGCAGCTCGTCGGCCGCACGCGTCAGCGCCTGCACGAGCCGGCGGGGGTCCGGGTCGACCATGCCGAGCGAACGCTCGACGAGCGAGAGGAAGTAGCCGCGCAGCCACGGCACGCCGGTGAACTGGGCGCGGTGCGTCAGCTCGTGGAGCGCGATCCACAGCCGGAAGTCGCGCGGCCGGAAGGCGAACCGCTTCTCGAGGCCGAGCACGTTCGGGCCGACGTAGTAGACCGCGTCGGTCGGGATCGCGCCCGTCTCGGCCGGGTCGTCCGGGACGAGCAGGTCGTACTGCCCGAGGACGCGCTGCGCGAGGTAGCCGAGCAGCGCGCCCATCTCGGCACCCGCGACCCGACGTCCGATCGGCGCGACGGGGCTGCGCGCCACCCGCTCGGCGACGCGGTCCGTGAACGGCCGCAGCATGTGCTGCATCGACGTGACGTTCGCGTCGACCCAGCCGACGCGATCGAGGACGGTCCCCGCGGCGCGGCCGGGGCTGTGCAGCCCGGTGAACTCGGCGACGAGCGCCTCGGCCTCGGCGGTCACCTCGGCGAAGTCGCGCTCGAGCGACGACCCGAGATACGACGTCGCGAACCGCTCCCGTCCGGCGAAGCGCCTCGCGACCTGCGCGGCGAGCTTCCAGTCGACGGGCTCGGGCGCCGCCCGCGTCGCGGGACCGGCCGCGTCGGTCACGGTGCCGCCGGCCTGCACGCTCGCTCCGTCAGCGACCGCGGTACTTGGGACCCAGGACGCGCACGTAGTACCCGACGAGCAGCGCGATCACGATCAGGAACGCGCCGAGGGCCAGGATCGGCGCGATCCAGAAGTGCCACGGCTTCGGCTTGGCCGCCGCGACCGTGTCGGCCCACGCGGGCGTCGACCCGAGCGCGACGACCACGACGGCCGAGAGGGTCACGAGGAGCGAGCGGAGCGGCTTCAACCTTCCTCCGTGAGCGCGACGACGAATCGCCTGCATCGTAGAGCGGGGGCCGCGAGCCGGTCGGACGCGCCCGTCCGGGCGGTTCAGCCGGTGGGCGTCAGCAGGGGTGCGAGCACACCGGCGACGCGCCGGCCGCCGTCCGCCGAGAAGTGGACGCCGTCGTAGAGGACGGGCCCGCCGTCGAGGCGGTTGCCGGGCTCGAGCACGCGGTTGAGGTCGAAGAGCCGGGCCGACGGACCGGCGCTCGCCGCGACCGCGCGGATCTCGTCGTTGATCGCGTCGACGCGGCGACGGTCGTTGCGCTGGTAGTGGACCTGCCCCGGGACCTCGTTCTCCTGGAAGTACGGGTTGGTGACGAGCACGACGCGCGCGCCCTGCGCGGTGAGGATGGCGACGGCTTGGCTCAGCAGCGTGTCGACGTGCGCGCGCCAGGCCGCGCTGCCGACGTCGAGCCACTGCCCGCCGACGCGCACGTCGTAGACGTCCCACGCGCCGAACATGATCACGGCGACGTCAGGTCGCAGCTTGTCGACGACCGGCGGCCAGCGGGCGCGCCAGTCGCACAGCGGGTTCACGGGCCCGGTCTCGACGGCGTCGATCCGGCGCGCGTCGCGATCGACGACGAGTGGGCACCCGATCACCGCGCCGTTGACGACGACGTCACCGGGCAGGCGGGCGGCGACACCGTCGGCGAGCGTGTACGCGACGGAGTCGCCGACCACGAGGACGCGCGGCGGTGGCCGCGGTACGGCGGGCGCGCCGGGCGCGGGGCGCGGCGACGCGGCACGCGCGGCCGGGATCCTGGCGTTGGATGCAGTGACGAGGTGCGACGCGTCCGCGGCCCGGGCGACGGAGTCGAGCCCTGTCGTGGTGGGCGGGGCGAGCGTGGCGACGATGATGGCGGTGAGGGTGAGGTTGCCGCCGGCGGGGGCCCAGGCCCAGGTGCGCCAGCCGGTGAGGTGGCCGGTGCGGATGGGTTGTTCGAGGTAGCGGTAGGAGGCGGCTGCGATCGCGATGGCGACGATCGAGCGGAGCGCGAGCAGGGGGAGCAGGTCGAGGCCGGTGCGGGTCTTGGTGAGGTACAGGTCGACGGGCCAGTGCCACAGGTAGATGCCGTAGGAGCGTCGCCCGATCCATTGCAGCGGGCCCCACGCCAACCCGCGTCGCAGCAGCGACCAGCCCGGCACGACGACCGCCGCGATCACCGCCGCGGTGGCCAGCGCGACGAGCGCGAAGCCGCCCCGGTACAGCCAGCGGCTCGTCGAGGTGGTCGAGGACCACACCCACAACGTCCAGACCGCGCCGGTCACACCGAGGGTCTGGACCGCGACCCGCCCCGGGCGGGCGACCGGGCGCATCGCCCCGTCGCGCATCCGGGGGGCCAACAGCACCGCCAACGCCGCGCCGATCAGCAACGCCTGGGCCCGGGTGTCGGTCCCGTAATACACCCGCGACACATCGGCGGGACCGTGATACAGGACCGCCATCAACACCGCCGACCCGGCCGCGGCGGCGAGCGTGATCCCCAACAACCAGCGGCGCAGCACCGGTCGGGACAACAACCCGACCAGCAGCACCGGCCACACCAGATAGAACTGCTCCTCGATCCCCAGACTCCACAGATGCCGCAACGGTGACGGCGCCGCGAACGCCCCGAAATAGCCCTGCCCCGTCAACCAGAACCGCCAGTTCGCGACATAGAACAACGACGCGAACGAATCCCCCCGCAACAACGGGCCATCCACCCGATACCCCAACACCCCCACCAACACCGCCACACCGGCCAACAACCCCAACAACGCCGGCAACAACCGCCGCGCACGACGCACATAGAACCGGCGGAACCCCACCGAACCCGACCGGCCCCACTCCCCCACCAACAACGCCGTGATCAAAAACCCCGACAACACGAAAAACGAATCAACACCCAAAAACCCGCCCCGCCCCCACCACACCGACCCATGAAACGCCATCACCCCCAACACAGCCACCCCACGCACCCCATCCAACCCCGGCACATACACCAAACC